>NZ_JAQFWV010000001.1:0-161618 GCF_056175805.1 Halohasta sp. A2
CCAGAGACATCCATGTCACACAGCTGTCCATCTTCATCAGCTATTGATCGCCAGCCCCGCGAACGGCGTCCCATTTCCTGGAGTTGATTGGTCAGCTACGGCGTTAGAACTTGTGGGTAAGAGACAGGTCGACAGCGAGCGTGTACGCCGACCCTGTCGTCGAGCTTCCGACAGGACCGCTCATCGAAGGCCAACGGCCCGATGTGATCGTTCGATACACCCCACAGGACCGCTAACGAACAGAAGCTTCTCAGTCGAGAGCGGTGCCGTACACATCGAGTAGGTCGTCGACGACCTCGTCCCACGTTCGCGGCTCGTACTGAGGTGGCCCCTCACGGGCAAGCGCCTCGTCAATGCCGCGGGCGATCGAATCCGAGTCGGTCGTTACCTCGACGAGACAACCGTCCGGTAAGGTTTCGCGGACCCCACTCGGGGTGGCGACAACCTGCGCGCCCGCTGCGAGCGCTTCGGTAATCGTCAGGCCGAACGGCTCGGCTCGTGACGGCGAGATGAAGACGTCCGCAGCCGCATAGTAATCGCCGAGTTCTTCTTCGGCGATGTAACCGGCGAATTTGATCCGATCACCGAGCCCGAGCAGTTCGGTAAACATCTTGAGGTGGTCGGTCTGGTGGCCCGAGCCGCCGATGACGAGCGTTGCCTCGGTGTCCTTGATTTTGTCCATCGCATACAGCAGGTGGCTGATCCCCTTCTGGTCGGTGTGTCGACCGACGAACAACAGCAATGGGCCGTCGATACCGAGGTCGGCTTTGACGTCAAAGCCCGTGGTCTCCAGCGACGAAAAGCCGTTGTGAACGACGTGTGAGTCCGTCTCGTACAACTCAAGGACGTTCTGTCGCGTGATATCGCTCACCGAGATCAGCACGTCGGACTGCTTGGCGAGTCGACGTTCGGTTTCGACCTCGCGTTTAGGTGGGGTGATGTTGCGATCCGACGAGAGCGAATGGAACGACGACACCCAGACGGCGTCGGTTTCGCGCTTGGCCCGAAGGCCCGGACCGTAGCCGAACCAGTCGTTGGTGTGGGCGATATCCGCCTCGGCGGCGAGATCGACGAACCTGTCGCTGAGCCGGCCGATCCGCGAAATGATGTCCCCCTCACCGGTCGGAACGCTGTAAATACCTTCCCTGTCTGTCGGCGCGTACTCTTCGGGCAACAGCAGTTGCACGTCGACGTTCTTGCGTTCAAACGCCTCGAACACTTCACCGACGTAGGTGTCGAGCCCTCCCGTGACGTTCGGCGGAAACCCCCACCCGAGCATAAGTATGCGTGGATCCATAATCCACGTTCGACTACCCCGCACTTATCAGTTGGCCCGTTTGAGATGCAGAATCGTTGCCATTCGCCCAAACAGCCGGTCGACGTACGCAGCGAGTCGAAACGCCGATACGCTCGCCAGCCAACCGTCCGCTATGGATGTCGTTGTCAACGCCGCGATGAGCCTCGACGGAAAGCTTTCGTCGCGCCGACGCGAGCAGATTCGAATCAGTGGCACCGACGACTTCGCCCGCGTCGACGATCTGCGAGCGTCGGTCGACGCCATCGTGGTCGGAATCGGGACCGTACTCGCCGACGACCCACACCTCACGCTCGACGAGAAGGCCCGCCACCAGCGCCGCGAGCAGGGTCGACCGCCCGCACCCGCGCGAGTCGTGGTCGACTCACGCGGTCGTACCCCTCCGGATGGCCGCATCTGCGACAGTGAGGCACCGACCTACGTGCTCGTCTCGACGGCTGCCCCCGACGATCGCCTTGCAGCACTCCGCAACGCGGGCGCAGCGATCATCGTCGCTGGCGACGAGCGCGTCGACCTTCCCGAAGCATTCGACGCACTCGCGGCCGACGGTATACACAGCCTACTAGTCGAAGGCGGCGGCGAACTGATTTTTTCAATTATCGAGAACGGACTCGTCGACGAGATGACGGTGTTTGTCGGCTCGCTGTTGATCGGTGGCCGCAACGCACCAACGCTTGCCGACGGGGACGGCTTCGTCGAGGAGTTTCCGCAACTTTCATTGGACGGAGTCGAACGAGTCGACGATGGTGTTCTCCTGCGTTATACAGTTCCAAACGAGTCACGTAACCGATAACTCGGTCGTGTGGCACAGCGACACAGCCCTACAACTGTTATACCACTTGAGCCTGTACCTACATGTATGAGTACTACAACCGCCGAACCGATCCACGTCACAGACGAAGCTCACTTCGAAGCGCTCATTGAGTCGAACTCGGTCGTGCTCGTCGACTACTACGCCGACTGGTGTGGTCCGTGTAAGATGCTCGAACCGACCGTCGAAACGCTCGCCGCAGAAACCGAAGCCGCCGTCCTCAAAGTAGACATCGACGAGCTCCAAGCGTTCGCCAGCTCGAAAGGGATCCGAAGCGTCCCAACGCTCGAGTTCTACCACAACGGCGAGTCGGTCGACCGCGTCATCGGCGTTCAAGACAAGGACGACCTGTTGGCCGCACTCGACGAACTCACCGCCTGAGTGAGTCGGTTAAACAAACATCGTCGTAAGACCAACAGTAAATCCGAAGGTCAGTACCTCCGCCGAAATGCGACCTATTTTTCACTGCCCAAACAGCCGTCGCTAGGCGACCTGCTTGAAATCGAGCCGGTGACCGGTGGTCGATTCGTGTTCGACCGCTTGCTGTTGGGCGGCCGCAGCGGTTTCGACGATTCGTTCTTCCGCACAGTCTCGACAGACGAGATGGAACGTCGGTGGCATTGGACGAACAACGTCATACATACCACATAGTTACGCGGCGGCTGACAGTACAGTAGGTGGTGCCTACTGCCACGTTAGCCGACACGATCCCAAAACTGGTTGAACTGGCTCCCGAGGAACTCCGGCGTCAGTCGACGGAACTCCCGACGCTCCTGGTCGGCAAAGAACGACGAAACCGAACGTGGTTGGTCAGGGAGATACCGCTGGCCAACTAGTATTCGAACGCCACACTCGTCGGGGCTCCGGAGTACACGACCGATGGCCTGTCGAACCTGTCGGACCGCGGGAATCGTCAGCGCGTAAGTGAACTCGTTTTCGGCGCCGAACCGGTTTCCGTAGGCGTGTCTCACTGCCTGGACACGCGGTGAGCCGATGTTGACCAGCGGGACGCCAAACACCGCTGCCGTGTGGAGTTTCTCGCCGTCGTAGTCGACACCTTCGGTCAGGGTTCCGCGGGTACTCGTAACGAGAACCGCCGGATCATCGCCGAAAAACCGTTGTTTGAGCGCTTGGGTCTCCTCGTGACTCGACGATCGGTCGAGCAGAACCGGTTTGTCGACCTCGTCGCGAAGCCGGCGAGCGGCCCACGCTGCTTCGGCGTAGTTGGGGTACGATAGCAGGATGTTGCCGTGACTTCGGGCGATTTCGCGAGCGACGTAGGCGTAGCGTTCCCTGGTCTCGTTGCGGTTTTCGAGCGTTGGTGGTCCCCGGTTGCGTGCGGTAAACGGCATGACGTCGACGATCCAACTCTCGCGGTTCGACTCGGGAAACTGCAAGTCGTAGCTCCGGCGGTCGACCCGGCGGTTGGCACCCTCATCGCCCGAGGCAGTCCGTGTCGACAGCGATTCGAGGCCGCTGACTGACTCGAAAATCGAGATCGGTTCGAGTGTCGCACTCATTAGAATCCCGCCGCCGAACTCACCGAGGCGCTCGCAGACCTGTTCTGAGGGGATACAGTTGTACATTACCATCGAGGCGTTGTACGCGTTCTGCCACGGGTAGTCGGGGTTCCGGTACTCCGAACGGGTTGGTTCGAGCGTGATCTCGCGGAAGAAGTCGGTGTGGTCGCGAGTCCACCACTGGGCGAATCGGACACCGGTGGCCGTACAGACGCAGTCCCGGCTGATACCCTGTTGGGAGAGCGTGTCTTCGACGGCACTGCCGACCGTACCCAGCGTGCGGAAAAACGCACCGCCGTAGCCCGCGTTGTCTTCGGCCCACACGGTAAACGCGTCGCGTTCGTCGACCTGTGGATCGCGGAGTTCGAGTTCGACGGTCTCCTCGGGAAGCACCTCAGTTATAAATCCGGTGCCGTAGCCCTCGAACCGACCGGCGAGTTCGGTTTCGATTCGTTCGTCGAGCCACTGAATCGCCTCGCCGTAGAACTGGTGGGCGCGTTCGACCGCCTCGTAGGGAACGTCGTGGTTCGACAGATGGGTCTCGACCAGTTCCCTGTTGTCGGCATGCTGTCGAGCGCGTTCGAGCAGGACGCCGAAATCCCGCTGGGCCTGTTTGAGTGTGATTCGACCAACCGTCCCGCTCAGCAGATCACGAACCCGCTCTTCGAGTCGGTGGGCCTCGTCGACGATGACGAGCGTCCGTTCGTCGAGAATCGAGTCGGTGAAGTGGCGCGTTTGGCTGTCAAATAAGTGATTATAGTTGCCGACTACTACCTCGGCTTCCTCCAGTAGGACACCCATAACGCGGTGGGGGCAGGTGCCTGCCTCGACGGCCGCAGGCAGAAACTCGCGGGTCGATAGGACGTGGTCGACACCGTGGTCGAACCCGACCGGCGAGCCCCTGTCGCGGGCGTACCAATCGGCCTCGAACGGACAGTAGAGCGGTGTTTCCTCGCTGTCGGTGAACTCTGCCGGAGCTGCGGGCTGTGCGGTTCCGTACGGTGCAGTTGCCCCGGAGGTTTGGAGAGGGTCGGCGTCGCTGGCCGTCATATCTCGTTGGGCGGCCGCGACGAGTTCGCGGGCCCGGTCGGAATCCCACCAGTGGTCGGTATCGTCATTGGCCCCCTCGATGATTGCCGCTGGCTCGGGACCAACTGACTGATCAGCTTGTGATGAGTCAGCCGTCGACCCGTCGGCCGATTCGCCTACCGATCCGCCATCTGTGTTGCGGTGGCTGCCTGAATCGCCGCTCCGAACCAGCGCTGCCGTCGACTCTCTAAGTTCTTCACACCGTGATTGAACGGTGTTATCGGCCGGAAACACGTCTTCGCGTCCGTACGGACAGAGATCGGATTTCCCGACGAGGCCGACACCCGACAGTGGCTCGTCGAGACCGCGATTGATCGTCCGTAAGTCCTCGATGAACTGCTGGCGCTGCTGTTTGACCGGGGTGGCGACGACGACGTTCTCGAAGGAATCGGTTTCACGGAGGAGGAACGCTGCCGCGGTGAGCGCAGCCATCGTCTTGCCGGTCCCACAGGGTCCCTCCATCGCGAGATAACCGCGGTTGCCAACCGTTTCGATGGCCGCCTCGATGGCGTCGACCTGATTGTCGTAGGGAGTCTCGAAGCCAAAATACCGCTCCCACACCCGGCTCTCGTCGGTCGACACGTTCGATTGGCTTTCGCCCCTAATTGCATTTATATCCTCGGTGTTGACTGCTTGAACCCTTACTACGCCGACAGACAACGAGAACGTCCGTTTTAGGACGGTCCTCATAGTATCGGTTCATTACCATTGTTGCTGGTCCAATATCGTTCGCTACTAGCCAAGAAGCGTTAATTTAGTGGTGGAACTGTTGATGTGGTTGATCTGACCCAGTAATATTAAATATGAGTTCTCTTCTTATACTATACCATAGATGGCCTCAAATTTACTTGAGAGCGATATTAACAATATCCTACACACAGCCCTCACAGAAGCGAGCGACGACTTGTTGCTCGTCGATCCGACCCAGGAGACGGTTCAGGCACTGGTCGACGTAGCGACCGCGTTCGACGGTGAGCTACCGACGGTTCGCATGCTCGCCGACGAACGGGCGGTCAAAGAGACGATGGAAGACTTCCTGATCGCGAGTCGAGCTGCCGATCTGATCGACGACGAACAGCTGTCGATCCGAACGCTGACCGATCCAGCGGCCAACTCGTTGCTTATTTCCGAAGCATCGGTGCTGGCGCTCGTCTCCGCAGGCGACCGGATCGCCGCGCTGTCGACCGACGATCCAGCGTTCGTCGACAGTGCACGCAAAACGTACGACGAACAGTGGAACGACGCCGAACCGTTCGGTCTCCGAACCCCACCGATCACCCGTGTCCGTGAGACGCTCGAATCCGACATTAGTGCGACCGCTCGCGAGGACTTCGATGCGATGCTGGCTGGACTCGACACCGCTCGCGGAAACGGCGACGGTCTCGACGAGGTGACGATCTCGCTGTTGATCGCCGCCAAAAACGACGTGCTCCTCTACGACATCTCCAAGTGGGGAGAAGATGTCGGCATTGCGAGCAAAGCGACGTTCTCACGAACCAAAACCCGGCTCGAAGATATGGGTCTGATCGCGACTGAAAAGGTCCCCATCGATGTCGGTCGACCCCGCCTTCGACTCCAACTCGGCGACGACCGACTCCGCGCGGCCGATGCGGACGACCTCGCCGCCGTTAGCCAGGACCTACTTAACTAGAGCCTCGGTACCTGACAACGCCATCGCTGTGTTCTTTTAACTACCGTCGACACTGTGAGCTATGGAACTCGGACTCGTCGGTAGCGGTCCGGCACTCGAATCGCTATCAGCTGCCTGTCGTGACGTCGACCTCGACGTCGAACACGTCTCACCCAACGCGCTAACGAACGGAGAGCCGGTGGCAGACGTCGGCGCGGTCGTCGCGCCAACCGGTGCCGAGGTGTTCGACGCGGCGTCGACGGCGTTCGACCGGTGGGTGGCCGTCGAGATCGGCGGTATCGGAGGCCAGCCCGTCGACACGATCGAGGCGACAGTGTCGCTGTACAGCCCGGATTCGGGTTGTTACCGGTGTTTACGAACGCGCGTTGGGGTCGCCCAGCAAGAGGGGTCTGAGGACACTCCCCACGGGTCGCGAAGCGAGGTTCGTCTGGCGGGTGCGATCGCCGGTGCCGAACTGATCGGCTTGTTGTCGGGATCGAAACAGGGCGGCCGGATCGTCGAGGTGCCCTGGCGCGAACGAACGCTGTTGGCGGTTCCGGGCTGTGAGTGTGCCGACTCGGCAGCCGTCGACCGTTCGTTCACGCTGAATCATCGATCGGTCGGAATCAACGATGCGCTGTCACGGGCCGAACGGGCCGTCGACGAGCGGCTCGGCCCGATCACGCAGGTCGGCGAGCGCGAATCGTTTCCCGTTCCTTACTACATCGCGACCACCGCCGACACGACACCGTTCAGCGACGCCAGGGCCGCCGAGTTCGCCGCGGGCGTCGACGCGGACTGGGATCGGGCGTACATGAAGGCACTCGGCGAGGCGCTCGAACGCTACAGCGGCGGGGTCTACCAACACAGTGAGTTCGACGGCGGCTCGGAGCACACCCGCTCGAATCCCGTCTCGCCGCGACGGTTCGTCCGGCCCGACAGCTTCGAGACGCCCGACCCGGACCAGCGGATCGAGTGGCTCGACGGGACGGATCTCCGGACTGGTGACACCGTCTCGCTGCCGGCCGAATTCGTCTGCTTTCCGCCGCCGAGTCGGCGTTACCGCCCGGCGATCACCACGGGGCTCGGACTCGGAAACTCGACCATCGAGGCCGTTCTCTCTGGACTGTACGAGGTCATCGAGCGCGATGCGACGATGGTGGGGTGGTATTCGACGTTCGAGCCGCTCGGGCTGAGTGTCGACGACGAGGGGTTCGACGAACTCACCAAGCGAGCCAGCGCCGAGTCGCTCTCGGTGACGCCGTTGCTCGTGACCCAGGACGTCGACGTTCCGGTCGTCGCGGTCGCGGTCCACCGCGAAACCGAGTGGCCGAAGTTTGCGGTTGGCTCGGCGGCTGATCTCGATCCGACCGCTGCTGTGCGATCGGCGCTCGCCGAGGCGCTCCAAAACTGGATGGAGCTCCGAGCGATGGGTCCGGAGGAAGCCGCCGACCAGAGCGGTGCAATCGGCGAGTACGCCGAGTTCCCAACAGCCGTCCGATCGTTCGTCGAGCCCGAACAACGGATTCCGGTCGACTCTCTCGGTAGGCCACGCCTAACGGGCGAAGACGAACTCGATGCAGTCCTCGATCGGTTGGCGGCTGTCGATTTGGCGGCCTATGCAGCGCGACTCACCACCAGGGATGTGGCGCATCTCGGATTCGAGGCGGTTCGGGTGGTGATTCCCGAGGCCCAGCCGCTGTTTACCGGCGAGTCGTATTTCGGCGAGCGGACCCGGACGGTCCCGAACTCGCTCGGCTTCGAGCCGCGGCTCGACCGGCCGTATCATCCGTACCCCTGAGCTACGTCTCAGAGGGTGTGTCGGTCGACCGTGGTTCTGAAGCCCCGTTCGATTCCTCCGACTGTGATTCTTCAGCCGACATCGATCCGTCCGACTGGGTCGGGCTGTCGGACTGCATCGAGCTGTCGACGATGTCGGTCGACGACTCGGCGGCAGGCTGGGCGGCGGCCTCACGGAAGACGACCTGCGCCTCGCCGCTGTTCTCGTCGAACACGAGGTGTTGATGCGGGTACGCCATCTCGACGGTCGACTCGGAGGCGGCAAACAACTCGCGAAGTCGGGTTCTGACCTCGGATTCCACCGTGGCGATCTTGTAGGGTTTCTTCACCCAGTAGCGGAGCCGAAGCAACACGCCGTTGTCGGCGTAATCAGCGATGAGACTGCCCGGACTGGCGGGATACCGTGCGCTGCCGACTCGAATGTCTGGGCCGCCCTCGATGACCTCAGCGGTGTCCCTGGCCGCCAACTGCATCAGTCGACGAGCCTCGGGAATGTCCGATTCGTAGGTGACGAGCACGTCGAGCGAGAGTCGAGTTCGCTCGTCTTCGGCAGAGTAGTTTACGACATCGCGCTCGCGAATGTTGCCGTTCGGAATTACCAGAAAAGTATTATCGAGCGTGAACATCTTGGTGTACCGGATCGTGATATCGTCGACGAACCCCCGGGTGTCGTCGTCGAGTTCGATCATATCACCGATCTCAAACGGTTGGTCGGCCAGCACGAACACCCCGTTGAGGACGTTGCCGACGATGGGAGCGAGAATAATACCGACGACGGCCGAAAACACGGTGACCGAGAGGACAATGTCACCGATTCGCAGACCGACCAGCGAGCCAGCTACGATCACGGCACCGCCGACGGTCAGCCCTCGAATTCCACCAAGGACGGTTTGGGCGACGCTCTGACGGGTAAAACGGCGGGCGACCGTGCGGCCCAACAGCCGAACGAGGAGTTTGGACAACCACACACCGGCGGCAACGACCAGCAGCGCTGCGATGAGTCGGTGACCGGGGAACGCCAGCCAGCCCGGCAGGAACTGTTCGAACCCGTCTGCGGTAGTTCCGCCGTCGACCGTTGCCTGTAGGTGCCCAACGACGTTCATACGGGTGGCTCACAGCCTGTCGGAAAAAACGTTTCCTCCCGTATCGCGAGACAGTCTGTGGGTGACCACACGACTGTCTCGACTCGTTCGCTTGGAGGGATGCGCTCGGCGGTCGACCACTACTGCGTTTCGAACTGGCGTGCAACTCAGTTTATAATAAATTTCATACGGATGCTGCGTGTTGATCCAGTATGGCAGATGACCTCCGGCAGACGCTCGAAGCAGTCGGCGACCGGTTCAACCTCGGCGAGTACGAGATCGACGCCTATCTCGCAGTACTCGAACAGGGCCAACTCACCGCCAGCGAGATCGCTGACCGCACCGACATCCCACAGCCTCGGGTGTACGACACGGTTCGGAGCCTCTCGGACCGCCAGCTCGTCGAACTCAGGGAGTCGCGGCCGATGCAGATCGTCGCGATCGATCCCGAAAACGCGTTCGGAGCAATCCAGACCTCCTTTACCGAGCTGGTCGACGAACTCGCGGCTCGCTACACCGCACCGGCGCGCGAAACCGAGGCCGTCTCGCTGGTCAAATCCCGGTCGACGATACTCCGGCATCTCCGCGAGTGCATCAAGGCCGCCGAGTACGAACTGGTGTTGTCGCTGACGCCGGAGCTGCTGACGCAGTTCGCCGAGGATCTGACAGCCCAGATCAACGCCGGGGTGAGCATCGACCTGCTGTTGACGCCCGCCAGCGCGGCCCCAGACCCCGAGACGTTCGACTACCAGTCGGTAGCGACGACCGTGCGCGCACGGCGGGGAATCACGACGCCCGTGTTAGCGGTCGCCGACGGCGAGTACTCGGTGTACGCCACACAGGACGCCTTTCGTGACGACCGGGATCGATATGGCGTGATCTTCAACCGGTCGGCGCTCGGCTTTCTCATCTCGGGGTTCTTCGGGACGGTGTTGTGGAGCACCGCCGAAACGGTGGCCGTCGACGGCTCCGAACGACCGTTTCCCCGACGCTACGCCTCGATCCGACGGGCCGTCAAAGACATTCGAAGTCTCGGTGGGGAGTTTTACGCGACCGTCAAAGGTCGTGACATCGAGACGGGCGACGATCGCGTGATCTCGGGAAGGGTCGTCGACGTCGCCTTTCAAGACTCCGAAGAGGTCGCCTCACTACGCATCGAAACCGACACTGGAACGATCGAGGTCGGTGGACTCGTCGCAGCGCTCGAATCGATCGAGGGCCGCGAGATCCATCTCGGCCGTGACTGTCCGCCGGAACTGTAACCACAGGAGCTGACAACCCGTCGAACCGATAGATATCTCAGCACTACACCGGTATGTGTTAAATGATAATAACTAATAAACAGAACAATTACTTGCTGGCAGTTGCTTGATCAACTATGAGCGAGCCGATTCGGATTCTCCATGTCGACGACAAAACGTCGTTTCTGGAGCTCACTGCGGAATTTCTCTCCCAAGCCGACGAGCGCTTCGAGATCGTCAGCGAGACGCGACCGGCAGATGGCCTCGACCGGCTTGCGACCGACTCGTTTGATTGTATCGTGAGCGACTATCAGATGCCGTCGACGACAGGAATCGAGTTTCTCGAAGCTGTTCGCGAGAGACACCCCTCACTGCCGTTTATTCTCTTTACCGGTGAGGGCTCCGAAACGGTGGCGAGCGACGCCATCTCGGCGGGCGCAACAGACTACCTGCAAAAACAGACGGGCATTGAGCAGTACGAACTGCTGATAAATCGAATACTGAACGCTGTCGAAAGTCACCAGATTCAACAGGAACTCCACCAGTACCAACTTCTCGTCGGGACGGTTGGTGATCCGATGTACGTACTCGACACTGACGGCAACATCATACTGACGAACACGGCGCTGGCCGAAATGCTCGGCTGTGACCGTGAGGACGTGCTCGGAATGCACGCCGGAACGTTTCTCGTCGACGGTGGCTATCAGGAGGGGAAAGAACGACTGCACGCGATCCTGAAAGATCCCTCGACCGACTGGACAACGTACGAGGTCGATGTCAAACCTATCGACGGACGATTGATTCCGACGGAGATCAATATCGTACCCATTCTCTCTTGTGACAACGAGTACGAAGGAAGCGTTGGCGTCGTGCGTGACATCTCCGCCCGGAGGCGTCGCGAAGAGCGGCTCAACGCGCTCCATACGACGACCAGACAGCTGATAAACACGGAGACGGTTAAAACGGCCGCCGAGATCACCATCGCAGCGGCCGAAGACGTTCTCGAACTGGAGCTCGCCTCGTTTTTTGTGCCATCAGACGACGATCCCGACCGACTCGTTCCGATTGTCTCAACCGACCGGTCGGTCGAACTGTTCGGAACTGTCCCGTCGATACCACGAGGAAAAGGACTGGCTTGGCGGGTGTACGAAACCCAAGAGCCGATCTTCGCTTCGGACATCCGTGAGTATACGGAGACGTTGAATGAAGAGACACCCGTCCGAAGCGAGCTGCTGATCCCGGCCGGCGAACACGGAGTCTTCATCGCGGCAGCGACCACAACCAACGGTTTCGATACAACCGACAAAAAAATCGCACAGGTGTTGGTTGCCACGCTCACACGGGCGATTCAGAACAGTGATGAGTCGACCGCCGACACCTGACTCACCATCGACCGATAGGAACCTGCGTGGGTGCCACTGACGCAGGTCGTGAGAGCCGTGACAGATATCAACCGGATTCCGACTGACACGACGAAAGTCACACTGAGAGGTGACTGTCGTTGCTCACCGCAGGACGGACGACCCAAACAGCCGTTTTATACGCCCGTGTCGACCATATGGCAGTATGAGTGGTGGACAGAATCCAGCGCGAACAGCGACGAGCGATCCAGCCAGACGAACGGCCGACGACCACGGCCACGACATCGTCTCACCGCTGCAGGCCGCAATCCTCACCGTGTCGACCTCACGGGCGGCCGCTGACGATCCCGACGATCCCGGCGGCGATACGATCCAGACGCTGTTCGAGGACGCCGACCACCACATCGTCGAGCGCCGACTGGTCGCCGACGGAATCGGACCGATCCAGCGCGCGCTCGACGAACTGCTCGACGATCCGACCGTCGACCTCGTAGTTGTCACTGGCGGAACCGGGCCAACGGTCGACGACGTGACGCCGGATGCGGTCAGCGAGCGGTTCGACCGTGAGCTGCCGGGATTCGGCGAACTGTTCCGTCAGCTCTCCTCCGAGGAGATCGGTCCACGGACGGTCGCGACACGCGCGACCGCGGGCATCGCCCGCGACACCCCCGTGTTCGTGCTGCCGGGAAGCCGAAACGCCGTCGAGTTGGCGACCGAGGCGATCATTCTCGAAGAGGCTCCGCACCTCGTCGGGCTGTCGACCCGCCATCTCGTCGACGAACCGTGAGCGACGAGTCGCCACAGGCTTTATTATCGCCGCTTGCGGAGTTTCCGTACGGGACGAGTGACGGCTGAGTTCTGTACTGTGGGCGCTGTGCTGTTGGCTTCCCGTCCGCCACCGCTCGGTCTGCGCTAATCGGCACCCGACCGTGATGGGTCGGCCGACTGTGATCACCAGACTGGACCGGGGCTCGACTAACAGGAGCTGTACAACGATAGCAATGCAGTCAGACACACCACCACGACTGGGTATCGTCGGTCTCGGCGGTATCGGTCACTACCACGCCGATCTGTTGACCGACCAGCCAGCTGAACTCGTCGGCGGCGTCGACATCTCAGGCGATGCACGACGCAACTTCAGCGAACAGTACAGCGTGCCGACCTACGAGCAGGCCGACGAACTGATCGAGATCGTCGACGCGCTGTTCGTCACCACACCCAACCGGTTCCACGAGGAGTACACGATCAAGGCGCTCGATGCCGGCCTGGACGTCCTCCTCGAAAAGCCGCTGGCCCATACAATCGACAGCGCCCAACGGATCGTCGAGGCAGCCCACGCCGCCGAGGGGTTTTGCCTGGTCGGATTCAACAACCGGTTCGCCTCGCCGGTCGAAGTAATCAAACAGTACAAACAGGAGGGCCGCTTCGGCGAGATCAGACACATCGAGGCCAACTACGTCCGTCGGCGGGGCATTCCCGGCCGTGGCTCGTGGTTCACCTCGAAGGACGTCGCTGGCGGCGGCTCGCTCATCGACATCGGTGTTCACGCCATCGACCTCGCGCTCCACTTCATGGATTTCCCGACGATCATCGAGGTCTCGGGGACCGCACGCTCGCAGTTCGGCATCCGCGACGACTACGCGTTCGTCGAGATGTGGGGCGACGACATCGGTCCAGACGGGTTCGACGTCGACGATTCGGCGACGGCGTTTATCCGGACCGCCGAGGGTAACACCATCTCGCTCGACATCGCCTGGGCGACCAACCGACCGACCAACGACCGGTTCGTTCTCCGCGGAACCGATGCTGGCGCGACGTTCGACCGTGCGAGCCACGAGCTCACGATCTACGAGGACAGCACCGTCGGTGTGGACCACCTCTCGGACGTCAAAATCAAAACGCGCACCAGCGACACCCACAAAGCCGAACAGCGCTACTTCATCGACCACATCGGCTCGGAAACCACCCCGCCGCGAAACACGGTCGACGAGGGGCTGGCCGTCCAGAAAGTGATCGACGCGATCTACCGTTCTTCGAGCGCTGGGCGAGCGATCTCATTGGATTAAAACTCGTCGGCGAGCTCCTGTTCGGCGACGATCTCGAACGGCGTGAGTCCCTGGCGGATCCCATCCAACAGTCGGAACGCGTCGTCCGGTGCGAGGAAGTGTCGCGTGACGACCCGGCCGAGCGGCGTTGGCTCCAATCCATCAATAAACTCCCATTCGAGCAGTCGACCGATAGAGCGCGTAGTATCGATCTCGCCCAACATCCGGTCGTTGAGCCGCTTTGCTTTCTTGCCAGCGACTGTGATGTTCGCCAGCGTCTCCTCGACGGCGGCGGCCTCGTCGTAGACGTTTCGGACGTCCTCCATCTCCCCCTTCAAAAGCTTGAACGCCACCTCGTCTTCGGTCATCTCCATCGAGTTGTGGTAGGTGGCGTCGGGCTCGATCAGCATGTAGACCGTCCCGCGGTCGTGGTAGTCGGGCCGCCCCGCCCGCCCGAGCATCTGGCTGAACTCCTGGACCGAAAGCCACTCGATACCCATCGCGAGGGTGTCGAAAATCACCTGCGAGGCCGGGAAGTCGACGCCCGCCGCCAGCGCTGCGGTGGTGACGACCGCCGAAAGCTCCTGATCCAGAAACTGTTTTTCGACCTTCTTTCGCTTTCTGTAGTCGAGTCCTGCGTGATAGGGCGCTGAATCGTACTGGAGTTTCCGGCTGATCGTATGGCAGCGTCGACGCGAGTTGGTGAAGATGATCGTCTGGCCCCGATACCCCTTCGAGGATTTCTGGTCGAAGGCGCGTTTGACGAGTCGGTTTTCGAGTCGGAGCTTTTCGCGCTCGTCGGCAAACGTGACGTGGCGTTCGATGGGGATCGGGCGCTCTTCGAACTCGATCAGTCTGGCCTCGAGTCGACCGGCCAACCACTCGGGATTGCCGACGGTCGCCGATAGATAGATCCACTGTGCGCCATCGTAGCCTCCTTCGGTGCGGGCTGCGCGTTGCTCACAGTAGTATTTAAGCCGCGAGATCAGCCCGTCGAGGCGGTGGCCGCGTTCGTCCTCTTTGAGGGTGTGGACCTCGTCGATGACGACCGAGCCGATGTCACCGAGGTTCTTGCCCGTCCGCAGCGCGTGGTCGATCCCCTCGTAGGTGCCGACAATCACATCCGCGCTGGGATCGAACTGGCTGCCCGAGTCCGCGATCCGACTCGCACCGACGCGGATGGTCACGTCGAGGCCGAGGTCGCCGTACTGGGCTTTGAAATCCTCGTGTTTCTGGTTCGCAAGGGCGACCAATGGTACCAAAAACAGCATCTTGCCCTTGCCTTTGAGGGCTCTATCGACCCCGGCCAGTTCGCCGACCAGCGTCTTGCCGGTCGCGGTCGCGCTCACGACGAGCTGATCGTCGCCATCAAGGAGTCCGTTTCGGACCGAGAGACTCTGGACCGGAAGCAGGTTCTCGAACCGGGATTCGGTCATCGACTTGAGTTGGGGATGAAGGTCGAGATCTGCGGTTTTGACCGGGTCGACGTCGTCGACAGTGGCACTGATAACGTCGAATTTGGTTAGGTCGGGATCGAGTTCACCCGAAAGCAGGTCGACGATTCGGTCGAGATCCTGGACTTCGAGGAGGAGGTCTTCGAGCCGATCCTGGGCGGAGCCGGTGAACTGGCCCTTATACGAGAGTTCGCGTTCGAGTTCGGCGACTGCACAGTCCGGACAGATATACTCTCGGTCGGTTTTGATCGCGGTCTCGTCGGTGATTGGTCCGTAGCGACCGGCGTTGGCGCAGAACCGACAGGTTCGGACGACCTGGGCGTCGAGTTGGTAGCCGTCGAGCATCTCCCGGAGCTCTCGGCGGCCCCGTTTGGAGGTCTGCTGTGAGATGCGGATTCGGGAGGCGTTGCGAGCGAGGTCGACGAATTCAGTCGGGTCGCGTGGCTCCTCGCTGCTTCCCTGTTTCCGGCGGAACAACCCCGGTCGTGGGCCAGCGCTCGTCTCTTTGACCTCAAGCGTCCCGTGAAACACCCGAGAACCGTTTTTTCGGGCCACGACGCGGTAGCTATCACCGACTTCGTGGAGGAACAGCGTTCCGACCTGCGGGACCTGCTGAGACACGCCCGAGGGTAAGCAATCGGGGTATATCAGCCGTTCGGCTCGTCGACGAGTCGAAAGAAACGATGCAAGCCGATCAGTCGACGACCAGTTTAATACCGCCTCGCCGACTACTCTCGCGTATGCGTGGCATTCGTCTCGGGAGCGCCTTCGGCATTCCCATCCAACTCAACTGGACGTTCCTGTTTATCTTGCCGATTTTCGCGTGGATTATCGGCTCGGACATCGTCACACTGACCGACCTCGTCAACGACGTGCTCGGCAGTTCGATCGCTCCCGAACCGTTGACGGCGGGCTCGCTACCGTGGCTGCTCGGCTTTGCAGCCGCGGGCGGCCTGTTTTTCGGCGTGCTGCTCCACGAGTTCGGCCACTCGCTGGTGGCGATGCGCTACGGGCTCGAAATCGAGTCGATCACGCTGTGGCTGCTCGGCGGGGTCGCGAGTTTTAAAGAGATTCCCGAAGACTGGCTCAAGGAGTTCAATATCGCCATCGCGGGCCCCGCGGTCAGTGTGCTCGTCGGAGCCATCTCGTACATCGCCTTTTTGCTGACACCGGCGAGTCTCGGACCGCTGCAGTTCGTCCTCGGCTATCTCGCGCTGATGAACGTCGCGCTGGCGGTGTTCAATATGCTTCCGGGCTTTCCGATGGACGGCGGTCGAGTGCTTCGGGCCCTGCTCGCGCGTACGCGTCCACACGCCCAGGCAACCCAGCTCGCCGCCGAAGTAGGCAAGATATTCGCGTTCATGCTCGGGATCTTGGGACTGTTCGCATTCAGCCCGCTGTTTATCATTTTGGCGTTTTTCATCTATATTGCGGCCTCCGGCGAGGCCCAGCAGTCGACGGTCAAAGCCGCCTTCCAGGGGGTTCGGGTTCGCGACATCATGACGCCGGGCGACGAACTCCACGTCGTCGAGCAAGACGCGACGGTTACCCACCTCCTCAGTCGAATGTTCTCCGAACGCCATACGGGGTATCCGGTCGTCGACGCCCGTGGCGATCTCGTTGGGATGGTGACACTCGACGACGCCCGGACGATCAAAGAGATCGAACGCGACGCCTACCGGGTCGAAGACGTGATGGAACGCGAGGTGACCGCTATCGGCCCGCACGTGGATGCGATCACAGCGCTCCGAACAATGCAGGAACACGGCGTCGGTCGACTCCCAGTGGTCGACGACCAAGACACCCTCACCGGGATTATCTCCCGAACAGATCTGATGACCGCGTTCAATATCATCCAGAGCCGCGGCGACAACAGTTCGATTATCAAACCGGGCGGGTCGACGTCGAATCTGCCGCCGGTTCGGTAAGCTCTCGACAGGGCATCGAAATTGCACACAGACAGTCGATAGCCCGTGGTGTCAGGCGGTTCGGTGTTCGAAACCTTCCATCACGACAGCGTAGCCATCGGTACCGAGGTCACGCACTGTATAGGTGGTTGGATACTGACCGTCCTTCGGGTAGCTCTCGGGTTGTGGGATATCCTGTTTTTCGACGCCCGAGAGGTGGTTTTGGAAGTAATCCAGCGTGATCATCGGTTCAACAAAGGAGTTCTCGTAGTCGCCATCACCGTCGACGTCAGCTGCCCCCCCAAATCAGCGTCTCTTTCCACTCTTGGCCGTCGAACTCCGGGCCGTCGGAGGGCGCGAGATGTGCACCCATCGCTGGAATGATCGCACCACCTTCGATTAATCGGTAGCCCTCCGGTACGTTCTCATCGGGTAACTCCTCGACGACGCCACCTTCGATCTCACCGACCGTTTGTGGGTCGTAAAAGTGGAAGTGAAGGTCGAAATGCGGACGGTCGTACACGTCTTCCGGGGTGTGACCCTGTGGATTCCACCCGCAACCAGCATACTGGATCGGTTCCGGCGTGTTCTCAGGGAAGTCGAGACTGAACGGTTGTGACCAAAAGCCGTGAACTTTCTGTCCCTCTGCATCCCCGTTCTCGAACGCTTCAGCATACGGCAGGTCTTCAAACGCCCCCTCCGTAAAGTGAATACCGGCGTGTTTGGGCTTGCCAGACGGCGTTACCGACGAGAAAGTCGAGACCGTCCCGTTGCCTAGCTCGATAGAATCGCCCCACTCGGTGATCCCTTCCGGAGGAAAACCACCGTCTGAACCAGTGTGTTGCTTCGAGCCGCCTTTGTTTCCAGGCTTTGCTGCTGTGGCACCACTCAGAACAACGCTTCCGACAGCAACACTACCAGTACGCTTCAGAAAGGTTCGTCTAGTGTCATCAAACATGCGCTCGATTAATTAGATTTTCTACACTTGAATCTGTCTTTTGAAGACAATATCCGTTGGTTATTGGGACAGATGTTCGACATGTCTGTGTTTCATCGCAAGGCTTGTATCACAAACCGGGTATTTGGGTTCGAATACGGCGATGGTAGAATACTCTCGATTCGTCGACGTTGTTGACGACGGCCGTCGCAAGACGCGCCACTCAAGAGAGTCGCCGTCAAACCCGAGCGTAGTGAGCCAGGAGTTCATCGCAGTACTGTTCGGCGATCCATTCGTCATTATGAACACGATCGGGTTGGTCGCATTCGCCTTTGTGGGGTCATCGAAGGCCATCCGAGAGGAGTTCGATCTGTTGGGGATCATAATCGTCGGGCTGGCAATGGCGTTTGCTGGCGGCGCAACGCGCGATCTTCTCGTTACGCGGGTGCCGTTAGCGCTGGAGTCTCCAATCGAAATCAGTCTGGGATTCGTTGGTGTTGGCCTCGCAATCGCACTGAGCGCGGTGCTATCGTCTCCGGAAACACACCCAGTCACACTTGTCTCGGATGCGATCGGACTGGCGGCGTTTACCACAACGGGTGCGATTGTCGCCACTGAGGCCGGTATTTCCGTATTCGGCATCGTTGTCATCGGAATGATCAACGCCGCAGGCGGCGGTGCCTTTGCGGATATTCTACTCGATAGACCGCCGTTCATTCTCTTCAGGGATTTCTATGCGAGTTGTGCGGTCCTCGGTGCGAGTGCGTACTGGGTCGTCGGGACTGTCGGAGTGACTGGAAACACGGCTGCGGCCGTCTGTGCAATCGCAACTGTTACGACTCGGCTCGTTGCGGTCACGTACAACTGGAACCTGCCGACAGTGCAGAATTTAGGACTCCTGCGTGAGTAATTCGATTACAAGCTGTAAGTGAATCTGTGTTCGCACTTTTTGTGAGAAGCAGAAAACACCCAACGTAATCGACGGTAGGTCCAGGTGCGAGAATCGAACCGGAGCCAGACGGTCGACCTCACTTCGTTCGGTCGCTGCGACTGGCAGGGTTCGATCTCTTACAGATGGACTTTCGTCTCCTCACGTTGTTCGGAGACAGAAAGGTCCAGGTGCGAGAATCGAACCCGCGTCTCAGCCTCCACAAGCGCCGTCGGACGCAAATGCGATCCTCCGGCGCTGTTGTAGTCGGACGAGCCTAACCCGGTTCTCAGGTAACACTCACGGGGTCGTACTATATAAACAACCGGCTCACAGCCGCGAGGGTTTACTGAGGTTCAAATGGTTTGATCAGTCGTATCGAGTACCTTGATATGATCCTATTGAGAACATATTCGTATTCATGGATGAGGAAGCGGTGAAAGAGTACGTCAATCAAGCCCAATCCACCATTGAGTCGGCCCCACAAATGCAGGAAGCCACGACGAAAGCGGCAGTGCTACGAGATTTTCTTGATCTACTCAATTGGGAGATACCCGCAGATACGCAGTTGGAATACTCTGTAAAAGCATTCAATCGAACCTACAAAGTTGACTACGCGCTGATTCTGGAAGGAACGCCAGTTGCCTTTCTCGAAGCAAAGGGCGTCGATACATCACTGACACAGAAACACCGCAAGCAGTTGAGGGCCTATCTCAAGAACGAAGATGTGAATTGGGGTATCCTCACTAACGCAAAGGAATACGAATTTTATCGGCGCGAGGTCGTTGACTCAAAGGTTCAAGTAAACAATCTAACTTCTGCACAGCTCACGGATCTCCCTGCAAACATGACTATTCTGAGAGCCTTCACCAAAGACGCGATCCAGTCAGGAGAGTCAGAGAAGATTGCAAACCAGATTCGTGAACTGAAGAATTCTCTGAGGACTTTGGACAGCGAGAAGGGGGAGATCGCGGATCAGATTACAAGTCTTCTCACTGACCGTATCTCAGAGACAATCAAACCGCACGCAGAGTCTCAAGCCAAAGAGATGATCGACAGGCTGAGCCAAGACATAGAAAACGAGATTGATGGCGATAGCGATCTCCCAGTAGATCCAGAACCGGTTGATCCGATTGAACCATCGGGAGATAATAAGCCGACTTCTGATGGCGAGTACTGTATCGAATTTGTAAGCGGCGGGAACGCGTTTGTTACATTCAGCTCGAAAATGCAGGTTGAGGCATTCGTTGACGCGGTTGAATATCTGGTTGAGAGCCACGACCTCATTGAGAAACTGGAACCGCTCCCATACATTCCGGGGAGAACGCGGCCCATTATACACGACAAGAAACGGTACGAGGGGACTGAGATACTCCAACCGTGGGAACTGTCAGACGACTATTTCATTGAAACAAATACGAGTTCTACACAGAAACAGCGGGACCTCAGACGCTTAGCAGAGCGATACGATTTTAACGTGGAATTCAGTGGTGGCTGGTTGTCGCGTTTCGAGTTGATAAAGCCACCGAGGAAACGACTTGATCCAGAAGAGGTTGAGTGCGCTAACTGAGCGAGAATATCTCGATCAGACAAGGTTGTAACCGATCCGGAGCAGTGAATGAGGCGGTTTCCAGTATCAGTACAGCGTATTTCGACTTCTCTAGCCAAAGCCGTCGCTGTCGGCGACGGCTGACCCAGTTGGGTGAGACGAACTCAGCCGAACGTATCCAGCGATTTGTTCCAGTGCGTCCGGACTTTCTGAATGGTTCGCGGCACGCCACCCTTCACCGGGTGGCGTTGCCGCAGCCAGTAGATCAGAACCAGCCCAATCAACGCAGCGAACAACTCGAACAAGACGCCGTTTAGCGATTTTGAGTGGAAGTTCTCGATGTTCAGATACTGTTTCAGCTCCCGAAACAGAATCTCAATCACTGTCCGGAGCGTGTAGATGCTGATCACGTCAATAGGATCGTACGCTGACGACGCCAGCGTCGTCAGGTACTCGATCTCTTCTTCATCTGGTGTTTCCAAGACGATCCGACGAAACTCTTCACCAGTCTCGGCGAGTTCGATTCGGTCATCACGGATCTGCCTTGTTTCACTCTCGTTGGTGACTTCGACGTTCTGGACGCGCTCCAGAACGTCGAGCCGAGCATCTGACTGCAGCAGTGTGACGAAGTCATCGTCGCTATGTTTGATTTCACAAAACCGGAGATAACGCGTGTATCCACGGTCAAAGACCCAGATGATCGAGTCGAGGTCTGCGAAGACCTCGACATCGTCCTTGAGGTGATCGAACTGCGGACTTTCGTGAGTATCGCCTTCTGTGACTGTTGCACCGAGCGGGTGCTTGTGTTCACCATCCACGCGTGCAGCACAGTGAAGCTCAAGTCCGCCATCGTCTGTGTCAATTTTGTAGGTCTGCTCGTCGTCTCCGACGAACTCGTCTGAGACGACGACTGAGCGTGTAAGTTCGAGGTTTGTTGCATCGACAGCAACAACGCCGCGGGTAAGCCACTCAAGCCTTTTTCGTTGGACGGCTCGTTGATGATACAGCTGTGGCGTGTGGAGTAACGCGAAGAGGAAGCGAACGACCGCGCGGTAGTCGCGGTCGTTCGTGTACCGAGAGAACGTTGAGGCAGCCATTGCCTCGAGTTGGTCGTTTGTCTCGGTCTTGTCCGCAAGTTCAGCGAGAGAACTTGATGGATCAAGTCCCTCGCGGACTGCGATTTTGATGTGGTTGTCGAAGTCGTGAGTTGAACTGTGTTTACCGATTTCGAACTGGTCGGCAATGGATTCGCTGTCGACTGCGTCGAGCAGCGAGTACAACTCACTCGAAACGGAGTGGGTAGAATTGAAATTTCCTGGATTCGTTTCTCTTGGTGACGGCCCTAATCTTTGATCACTAATCACAGACATCAGGCCGTCACTACCGGCTTACGCCGGTTTTAAATACTCGAAACGTAACAGGTGTGAGCAGTCCCGGAGCTGTAGACGAGTACCGAGTGGTGAGTGAGACTGTAGCACTGGTTCGTTGATTGTCGATACACCAGAGTGGGTTATTACACCACTCGATTTTGGACTGTCGATATACTACGTTGGTCACCTCGAAAATTTCCAAGATTTTGGCAACGCAAAGGCCGAAATATGATTCTTAAACAACAGGCCCGATGGAGAATTATCCTCAGTAATAACTGGGACGCATATTGGCAGAAAACAGTAGAGAACGCGCGTGAGAATTACCCGTATCCAGACAGGTTTGGATGTTCTAACGGATTCACAAAAGGAGGTCTGAAACACATATTCTACCCAAAATCACGATCAAATCGTCTAATTACCGTGGCGCATACTGTCCTCAAATCCGAGAAGTCGTATTTAAACCCCTAAGAGGGTATATTAAAGGGCGTATATTCATACGGTTGAGGGAGCGGCGTCACAGGCTTAATTAGGATATTAGAGGGAACAATTGAGGTAGCTCAATACAGCGGGAACGCCCCGACTCTGCTGGGGTCAGGGGATATGCCGAACTGGGGAGTCGGTGTTCCCGCTGGGTTGGGCCTTGGATGAGACAGGCGGTTCCCGCTGTATCGGGGTCTGGATAGAACAGGCAGTTCCCGCTGAACTGGGCACTGGTATTTGGCATTCCCAGTAGGAGCTGTAAGGGATTCTACTGACAGACTCAACGATCTCCGATCTCATCTACTGATTCATTTCCGGAAAATGGCCGTTCTCGGTAACCAGCCGAGTGAGCCGACGACCGGCGACTGGATGGGCCAACCAGATCGAACCCAAATGAAGCCTACCACGGGTCATTGCCCGCAATATCCTATAGGGGGCCGAAAGAATATAACAGTTTCTCGAAAGGTCTGGAAGGGGCCTTCTACGTTTCAGTCCCGAACCGGGAAGTGCCCTTCTGGGTTGGCCACTACAGGCTAACGCCGATGAGGTACAGGTCGATATCGTTGCAGAAGTCCTGCATCAGCTCCTCTTCGTGCTTTCCAAGCTCACCGCTCTTGATAGCGGAAACCACGGCCTCTTGGACGAGTACAGCCTGCATCGGAGACGGCTTGAGTGCCATACCTTCCTAACGAGCGGACAGAATATCAACCTATCGGATATATTATAGAAGGCCCCTTCTGGGATTTTCAGACGAGGTCTCGGAACTCTTCTCTTCGGTCTAAGGCGTCTTGTTCGGTTCGGGCGTCATAGTGTTTTGTTAGAACTTCTACGGACACATCTACTCGTTCCGAGAGTACTTCTTTGGGCCAACCTCGGTTGAGGTGATCAGTGATTGAGCCACGCCTGATCGGGTGCAATGAGAAGTTGTCTGGGCACGAGAAGGCCTTTTTCTTACTTCGAGCAGATTCGCAAGACTCGATCTCACGTCCATCGGGGCAAAATCCAGCATAGACACAGGGACGAGAGATGGCGACAGTATCCTTATACAGCACTTGTCGGGAAACGCGGCGCGATGGGGTCGTAAACAACGGTCGGCGTCCGTAGTCGTCTTCAACGCGGTCTCGGCGGCCTTCGATATAATCTGTAAGAAGTTCTCGGAGGTCTTCCGAAATCATGATTGTTCGTTCGCTCTTGTCCCGATTTTTCAGCGGCGTTCCCTCATTGATCCGATTCCGAAAAGAGACCGTAGGTTTCCCGTTCGTAGGGTTCCTCCTCAGATCATCTATGTCGATAGACACAGCTCCAGAGACCCGACAGCCCGTTTCCCACATGAACCGGAACGCTGTGTGTGTCCGGGTGGCATATTCGTAGGTAGACAGTGTTTGAAGTATCTGTTCGGCCTGTTCACGGCGAACGGTTTTGCTACTGACTTCTTCACGTTCGGTTGTTTCGGGCACTCGTACTCGGTCAGTGATTCCCGGCTCAATAAGGCCGGAGTTCTCGCACCATTTGAAGAACACCCGAGCGTGCTTGACCGTGTTTTTCGCCGTTATCTGCTTGATGTTCTCGGCTTCCCGTTTCTGTACCCACAACTCAATGAGGTAGCTGTTGACTTCGCCGATCACCTCGATGCCGTTGTTCTCACAATATTCGACAAAATGCTTTGTCGGGAACTTGTAGGCTCTGTGTGAGGACTCCTTGACGTTTCCACGCTTGGCGTTCAAAAACTGGCGGCGTGCGGCTCTCGGTGTGAGTTCCTTACTCGGGTCTCTGTTTGGTTTTGATCTCATGGATTTCCTTATTCAGTAAGGCCGCTGGGTAGCCCTCTGGGTGCGACCGAAAATATCAGTCGGGTTCACGACGGCCCAACGAGCCATCTGAGAAGATAGCAAGATATGGACGGAAGACGAGTGAGAACCGTCTGGTTCGAAACGGTAACCCACGCGATAGCCTCTACAGGCCTTATCGGGGATTACAAGCATCCCTCGGAGGAGATTTCCTATTCCATCGTTATCCCATCCGGTTCAACGCATCTCGTCGATCTTCAACCGGAGCCTGATCGTATCGCATAGTCGTCTGTGGACTTCTGTGGCGGAGCTGAGCCTGTGCCGCCCCTAAGTCTTCTTCTCGGGCCATATAGGTCGCCGTCGAATGGCGGATTGAATAAAACGTGCGACCCTCTGAAGGAATCCTTGCAGTCTCACAGACTTGACGAAACAAGGGGTTCAAAGAGTAATGCTTGTACGGATTCCCGGAACGATTGAGCCACAACGAATCAGAATCCAGATACTTATCGTACTGTTCTCTCTCGGCCAGCCATCTTCCGAGTGCGTTCGCAGTGCGATCCGTCAGTGAGACAGTCCAGTTATCCGTATTTTTCGACGAATCCTCTTTCGGAATGCGTAGGAGAGCGTTGTTAACGTCAACCCACCCTACTTTGGCCCGTTGGACCTCTATAGGCCGTAATCCTGCATCGAGTGCTGTCCAAAACAAGCTCGGGATCTTCCACGAATTGGCCCGTTTGAACTCATCCGGGCCTATGTCTCGTTTCGGTTTCTCAAACCGCTGTGCAAGGTGTATCTTCCATCGGTCGCGTTGTTCGGGGGTTAGGTTGTCGTAACTCGGAACGCTCCCAAACTCAAGCACAGCCTCTCTGACGGCACTTCGTTCCTCCCGTGTGAGGTAGTCTTTAGGGTTGGTATTCCCCGTGTTCGTACTGAAGCTAATCTCTGGTTCCCATTCTTCGCCGTCAAGGGCATATGCCCGCCACCGGAACAACATCTTGACCGCCTTCAAATGGCTTGCTTTGTTCTCCTGTGAGGTTTCTCCGTAGGCAAGCTCCCTCATGTAGGCGTCGGCGTGATCGTGGGTGATCTCGGTCGTATAGCGTCCTTCCAGCTCTTTCCAGACGTACCGATAGAATTTGTCGAGCCGGTATGCCCGCCCGTTCGCAGTATCGTAGGCGTATCCCTCTCCGTGTTCGGGGTCTTTCCCGATGTTTACCATCCAACCGATGAGGCGTTCTCGGTGTTCTCGATAGTCCGTCAACTGCCGTTCTGACAGGTAATTTTCGGCTGGTTTTGTGACCAGTCGGATACCCGCCTTTTGAACTTGAGTCATATGGTTCTCCTGTTGATGAGAACCGGGAAAAACGCCACACGGCGTAGCCGTGTAGGTCCAGGTGCGAGAATCGAACCCGCGTCTCAGCCTCCACAAGGCTGAAGGATAGTCCACTACCCCAACCCGGACACGCACTCATGGCTACTCTACTCGTAAAGAAATACGTTACGACTCGGGGTTCTCCGCGGGGAGGTCTGCCACGGCCCGCGTCGACACCCTGCCAGGGATCGAGCGCGACGTTTTTCACGCCCGACGACCTCCAACGAGGTAGCTGTGGCCATCACGGACAAGATCTACGTCAAAAACCACCGACAGCTCGCCTCCCAACTGGAGACGAGCTTCCCGAAAAGCGCCTTCGCCGGAGCGACACTCGACCTGCTGTTCACCGGCAACAGCCTTGCGAACCTCGATTCGACCACCCAGGACCGCGTGCTGGATTTCGCCGAGGACTTCCTCGATTGCGACTGCAAGGCCCACCCCTACTGCGGCTGTGCCGAACGCAAGTTCATTTCCTACCTCCTCGAACTCCGCGCCCAGGGCTTCGGTCCCGACGACATCGTCCACGTGATGGGCGACGATTACATGCTCTATGCCTACTCGGGCGACATTCTCTCGTTTCTCGATCAGTCGATCCGAACGCTCGAAGCCGCCGAAGCACTCGCGAAAACCGAAGTCGACAGCAGTCGAAGCCAGGAACTCGCCGACGCGAAACGCCAACTAACGAACGGGTAAAAAGGGTTATCCGATCTGGAACGACGGCTCGTCGGCGTCGGCGTCCAGATCTTCGAGGAAGATCACATCCTCGTTGTCCTCGTCGTCGACCTGCTCGCGGAGGTGCGTGACGTACTGTTTGTGCTCCTCTAGCTGCTCGCGGAGGTGATCGGCTTCGAGTTCCAGTCGCTCGTGTTCACGGATAAAGCTCTTCGGTACCTCAACGGTCGGCGGGAACTGTTCGCTGTCGGCCGCCGCATCGGTGCCGCGTCGTTCGTGTTCCGGGACGACTTCAACGCGGCCGTCGTGGTCGACCAGCATGTCGACGTAGTCGCGAAACACGGCCGAGAGCGAAATGTCGCGCTGTTCGGCGATCTCTCGCAGCGTCTCGAAGGCGTCCTCGTTGACCCGAAACGAGATTGTCTTGTTTTTATTTCCCATCTGTACGGATCTCTCTGTGCACAAAAGGACGCTGGGGTTACTTAATCATTCGTCAGACGGCTATCGAAACAGACCCGTTGACAGTTGAGCTATCCGTTTCAGTATGTGACATCCTCCTCGTCGTAAACGACGGGGCTTCCCGTACCGCAGTTGGGATATTTGCTGGTTTACGATACGGCCTGTTCTCTCGTCTGAAACGTCCCGCTTTCGCGGTCGAACATGTGTACCGATGGCTGTGCCACACAGCCGTTACTCCTATCCTCGCCGTGAGGACTCGGAGTTATCTTCTGTCTCATGTTTTCGGCTCCGTTACAATCGGCGTTGCCGACCAATCCACAGGATGAACAGACATACAAGCCACGCTCAACACGGTTACTGTCGGTCGTATCCCCACAGTTACAACAGGTCTTTGAGGTGTTCCACTCGTTTTCTTTCAGTACCTCAACGCCACGTTCCTCACCCTTGTAGGCGAGATACTGGTAGATCCGGTCGAACGCCCATGTATGCAACTTCTTGTTACCGGTCTTTCCCCAATCAGAGTCCCGCACATCTTCGGGCCAGCTCACCGCGAGCGTCCCGACACCACGCTCAACACACTCGTCGATGATCGCTTGCGAGAAAGTGTGGTAGAAGTGCGTCTCCCGTTCTGAGAGCTTCTGACGTGCCCATTCTGACCGCTCTGAGGGGCCGTTCTCGCCTTCCGTGGTGTACTCTGCCCGCTTGAAGTAGTGTTTGTCTTGTTTCAGTGAGTTACCGGGATACAGCACGTATTCGTCGGGGAACGCCACTGTTGCGATATTTTTGATACCGAGGTCGATACCAGCCACACCGTCACCTGCTGAATCGGATGTCTCGATGTCGACCTTACACACAAAGTGGATTTCCCACTGTTCACCGTTCCAAACAGCCCGCACCTGTTGGACTCTCTCGACCTTATAGAGATCAACGTCCGGGCGTGTCTGGTACTCACAGAGAATGAAGTCCGACCAATTTTCTTTCAGGTTTGCACCTTTTGAGAGCCGGACACGGTTGTTTTCAGGGTCGTGTTTGAACCCATCTTCTTTGAACGTGATCGTGGATCGTGGGCGGCTATCACCGTGTTTACGGTAGCCGGGTGGGTTTGCCCGATCATCCGTTTGTCGCACGTCGAACCATGACTGGAAGGCACCAGACAGTTCTTCAATAACTGCCTGACTTGATTGGGAGTTTAGATCCTTCCAGCAGGGTCGGGTTTTCATATAGGCTTTGAGTGTACCTTCGTTGGGAATCTCGCCGGTCGCCTCCCACACCCGATCTACGGTCCACCGTGCAACGTTCCAGAGTTTCGAGGCGGAATCGCCGAGCGAATCAAAGCCATCACAAACCTGTTGCTGGTTCTGAATGGAAGCAACGTAGGTCCGAGTGGCCTGAATCGCCATACATAGGCTATGTAGGTATTCCAACTTAATGGTGTTGGAGAGCGTTGAATATCCAGAGAGAATGTCGTCGGTGGATTGTATGACTTATGTCGGCTTCACGCCCGGCGTAAACGCCGGGATTCTCGCCTTGAGGATAGATAGATATTGAGAACAGAAATGTTAATACATTTTATTGGTATGTACTGTTTTGAGGCACTGTCTAGTTAGCAACCTCCTCTGCTGGCGGTCGATCACCTAGCGTTTGATGCGGTCGCTGGCGGTTATAATAATGTACAAACTGTGAACACCAACTGCGGACGCTCGACCGACTGCCCACCCACGAATTATGAAAGCGGTCGATCCGCATTTTGAGCGTCTGAAACCACTTTTCGATCAGGTTTCGGTCTGTATAATCACGCCGACCGCTGAGTCCTAATCGAGCAAGGGCAGTCTGATAGCCGAAGCCATCGACGAGAAACACGGCCTCGGAGAGGTCGTGTTTCTCGGAGAGTCCATGGAGAAACGCAGCAGCTGGATCCGTGCCGTGGGATCCGAACAGATCGACACCCAAAACCAACTTAGTGTCGAGGTCTATTGCAGCATACAACCAAGACCACTCACCATTGATTTTGACAGCGGTCTCGTCTACAGCGACCCGCTTCGGCTGCGCCTCAGGCGGGTCGGGCACGCTGTCAGCTACTCGATGTACCCACTGAAAGATCGCCTGATGAGAGCGTTGAACGCCGAACAATCGAAGAATCTCTTGTGTCTCTCTAAGCGAACAGCCGGTCGCGTGGAGCCGGACGGCGAACGCCCTGACGGGCGTCGCCGTCCGCTCTCGCTCCCAACATTCAAGATTTGCCGTGTCTAACGACTGTCTGAGCAGTTCTGGGGATAGCATCAACAACTCAAACCACGAACTGCTCGCTTCTCAAATTGGCTTAACTAGACAGTACCTGTTTTGAAGTAATTTCAAAGTTTTATATTGTTAGCAAAAATGACAGTAGCCATGTCGCAACCCGCTAGCGTCACGAACTCGTCAGCATTCGAAGCAAAGTCCCTCGGAATCCAGGTCGGGTTATCGATCGTCACGCTTGGCCTGTACTCACTGTACTGGGGGTACTCTGCTGCCAAACAACTGGACGAAGGCACGAATCGGAGTCTGACACCGATTTTGGCAGTTATTCCACTGGTGAACATCATGTCGTTCTGGCAGATATCCGATGCTGCAGAGGCCATCACCGAACAGAGTAAAACCGTAATATTCCTGCTGTTCCTGTTTGTCCCGCCAGTTTCGTGGTTCTGGGTCCAGTCCGGGATGAACGACACGGCCACACACTGAACGAACAACTCCATTTTCGAAAAATAAGTGCGTCGACAGTAGCCGCGAGATGTAGACAGTTGGATCTGCCTACTGACTACTGTCGACCGGCTGTTCGGCCTGCTGGCCGGACCTGTCGTCTTCGAGACTGTCCAACGCCTCGGTAATCGTCTCGACGTACGATGAGAGGTCCTCGCCGTACTGCTCGCGGGCCATACGGGCGTACTCGTTGGTCTCATCGTCGAAGCTGTCGATCCGTTCGAGCGTCCGCTCGGCGGTTTCGGCGACCCAGCGGTCGCGCGTGGCAGCGTCGACCGGCGTGATCGACTCTGGGCGCACCGAGACCGTGATGTTGCCGTCGTCGGTCTCGTACGTTCGGGGTTTGCCGACGACCGCGACGTAGGCCGGTGGCTCCAACTCCCGCAGGGTGCTGGCGGCCTCGGGCTGGTACTGACCCGCGTAGACGAAAAACGTCCCCGTCGGGTCGACGATCCGGCCCTGCCAGTACTCGTTGTCGGTGCCGACGTCGTCGGTCTCGGTCAGCGTACCGACGAAGAAGATGCGGTTGGCCTGCTCGCCGGTCGGCAGCAGGGCGTACACCGGCGCGCGGTCGTCGTCGGACTCCTTGAACGTGTAGCTCGCGTCGTTGAACTCCTCGGCGAAAACGCGCTGGGCGACCTCGCGGGTCGGAACCGACTGATCGGAGCTCATGCGACCGACCCCGCGTTGGAACGCAGTTCATCGATCGACGTTGGCCCGTCCAACTGCTCGAATTCGTTCGCCAGCACGTACCGGCCGAGCGTCGGACCTGTTACGCGGTAGTAGCGTCCCAGAATGTCGACGCGGATGCCGTCGGCGACGACCGAGGTGTCAAGGGCGTCCATCGCCTGCTGTTTGGCTTCTTCGAGTTCGATACCGGTGAGCTCCTCGGTGGCCTCACGGTTGAAGATCACGTCGTGGACCTCTCGGCCGTCGTCGAGAACGGCCTTGATCCGGAGATCGAACTCGCCTTCGACCTCGCCGTGTTCCGAACAGCGGCCGTTCTGGAGCACGCGCGTACAGCCGTCTTCGGGACAGCGCTTGATCAGGCCACTGCCCGACTGTACGTCGACCAGTGCGCCTTCGACGGTCGTCGAGTTGTCGCCGACCTCGATCTCTTCGTCGAGTTCGGTGATCGTCGTCGTTCGGTTGAGCTTGACCGAGTAGTCGCCCTGGTACTCGTCGGTAACGACGTTGGCAAGTTTGTAGCTTGTTCCTTCCTCCAACTCGTCGAGTTCGGAGGTCGTAAACGAGACGAACTTGATGCGGCCCGATTCGTCGCCGACGAGCCCGACTTGAGCAATCGATTCACTGCGGGGCTCCCACAGATCGACGACCTTCACGGTAATGTCGACCCACTGTTCGTCTTCGTCGATCTCGTCGACTAAGACGGCATCAGCGCCGCCGCGGCCGAGCTCGTCGCGGTCGAGGCCTGCCTCGTCGAGATAGCTATTGGTGACGCTTCGCCGCGCTTCGTCGACGGGGACCTTGTACTCGGTCACCAGTCGCTGGAGGCGTTCTTCTACGTCGTCTGTACTCACGTCGATATGGTCCGAGAACTGTTCTGCAATCTCGGCTGCGTGTGTCCGCAACTCTGTCATAGTATCACTGTCTCCACCTTGTATTCATTGGGAGACATACGACGGTTCGAGCTTCATGGTATAAAAGCTACCGGGGGCAACAGCCGAGCAGAAAACCGCATGACTGCGGCGGGATCGACTGGAGAGGAGATCCGAATATTTCAGTCGAATTACTGCCGAGGCCACGGGCAGAAATCCGGTCGGCGTGCACTGCAGCCAGCAACGGAGCTATACTATCGGCGGTCGACAACGAGGTATGGACGAGCGTCTCGAACGGTTCGTACGCGATCGGCTCCGGATTCTCGGCAAGGAGTACGAGCGTACACGGCAGGCCTACGCCGAGGGGAAAGGCGACACCAGCGCCAGCGCCTCCGAGGCAGTTGCGGAGCTACCGGTCGACGATGCCGGCCGCGCCCAGCTCGTCTGTCGGCGCTACGCCGAAAAGCGAGCCGTCGACCTCGATTCCGAGGCGAGACCGGCCTGTTTTGATTCCGATCACACTGACTGCCAAGGGTGCGTTGAGGACATTCGCGACGGTCTGATCGAAACCTGGGAGTAGCCACCGCCTACTCGCCGGAGCGACGGACCCGAACCTCGCCGGAGTCAGTAACCCCAAGCAGGAGTCGTTCGTGAACCGCGCGGCCGTCGATCGCGCTACTGGCAGCATCAGTAATGAGCGTCATTAGCTCGGGGGCAGTATACGGGACTTTCACCGCGGCTGCGTCGCAGGCGTCGTACACTTGCGTGGGGACATCGAACAGATCGGTCCCGGCCGGGATCTCGATACGCACAGGGGCGGAAATCGCCTCGGCGAACGCGACCGTTTCACGGGCGCTGGCGATGTTTTCGCGCGCGCTAGACTCGATGTTGGAGACGTTTGCCCGTGAGGTACCGAGCCGGTCGGCGATATCTCGCTGTCGCATCCCTCGCTCGCGGAGCGCGAGCACCTCGGCTTGGCGGCGTGTCAGCACGTTCGTCGACGCGTCGAAGCCCGCTCGCTCAAGGAGTGTGTCGACATCGAGTTCCGCGGTGTCGGCTGTCTCGGTCTGCGACCGGTCGGTTTCGTCTGGCATGGCTCTGGGTTCGCAAGCGGCCGGGAAAAAGCTACAGTTCCGACTGTCCACCGGTCGGCCGTACTACAGCGACCGTCTCAGCGGCCCCAGAAGTTCTCACGGCTGCCGAGCTGCTCGCGGTCAGGTCCGCGCCGACCCGTTCGGTCGCGGCCGTCGCTATCGTCGTCGCCGTCGGTAGCGTCGACGCTCTCATCGTCGGTTTCGGCTTCGTCCTCATCCTCGTCTTCAAGCGGCAGGCGTTCGACGATCTCGCTCGCACGGGCGTGGTTCGACAGCACGCGGTCGATGCGGACCACAGCCCGAGCCTCGGGAAGCAGACCATCGATAAAGACGATAAAGCCGTCGTCGGTCCGACCAACGCCAGCGCCGCTTTCGTGCATATCGGTGACGTCGACGACGACCTCTTCGCCGACTTTGATCGGCTGTTGTTTCAGCTCTCTGATCGGCATCTCGTAGTGGTTACACCACTCGGCACCGCCACGATCACCGTAATGCTGACAGCCCATTCCTTTAATCCGCTCGGAGAAACTGGGGCAGTCATCCGCCAGTGGACAGTTCGCCATATCAATCCGTAATCAGGGGGCCGTCTAAACGCTTCCGCTGGCTATTCTGCGGATCGAGTGACTCTTTGACTGGTCGGTCCAATACTGACGCATGAACCGCTACGCACCTGAGTTGGCGCTTGTAACGGGTGTTTTGCTCGGCACCGTCTTCGGCGGCTTCGTGCTGTTTTCGCTCGGTGAGTTCTACTCTGCGGCCGTCGTCTGTGCGCTGTTTGCCTACCCGTTCGCAGCGTACGCGATCCACGTCGACGACGAGCCGTCGACGGTGTTACCGCCGCGCGCGGTCACCGTCACGGCCGGGCTCGTGGCAATCGGCGTCGTCGTCGACGTTCTCAGGCTGTTCGGCCCAACCCTCCAGTCGCTGTTGTTCGGCATACTGCTGGGTCTCGGTGTGTTTCTACCGGTCGCTGTCTACGCCGTCAGCGACGGCACACCGCCACGGTGGTTCGGTCCGCGGCGAGCCGAAACCAGCTGTGGACTACTCGCGGGCTTACTGCTCGCTGGCGGTATCTACGCGGGAGCAGCCGTCGAAGGCACCGTCAGTGCGGTACTGGTGTTCGTCGCCGGAACGGTGTTCGCGGCCCGCTCGACCGGCGTGAGCCGTCGACGCCGTCGTCTCGTCCCGGTTGGTGGGCTGGTCGGTGCGGCCGGACTGGTCGCAGCGGGTCTCGTTGCGGGTGGCTCGCTCGATCCGTGGGTGGTTGCAGCGCTCGGGAGCGCGTTCGGACCACTGTTGTATGTCGTGATCTCGACGGCCGCCGGTCGGTAGGTCGGCGCCTCACCGCCAGGAGTAAGCTCTATATAAATACTCCACACAGTGATTGTATGGCATTTCGGACGCTCGTCGTAGACGACTCATCATTTCAACGAACGATAATTTCTGACAGTCTCGATGATCGTTTCGACGTGGTTGGGACCGCCGAAAACGGAGCACAAGCCGTCTCGAAGTTCGAATCACTCGACCCGGCGGTGATCACACTCGATATCGTGATGCCGGAGATGGACGGTATCGAAGCCCTCACGGAGATAAAAAGCCGATCCCCGGAGACGATCGTCGTCATGTGTACAAGCGTCGAACAGGAACAGAAGATGCGGGAGGCTGCCAAGGCCGGCGCTGACGGGTACGTCACCAAACCGATCTCATCGAATAAACTGCTCGCCGAGCTCGACTCAATACTCGAGTAGCTATTTCCTACCGACGTCGAAAACGACAGTAGTCCTCGATTAATCGTTGTTTATATACCGTCACATGAACTCTCGGACGTCCGAGTACCACATATCGTGGTCGTCGACGACGCCGACGCGCTCGGCGATGTCGACTGCCAGCGCGTGCCAGCACTGCTGAGTCGGATCGTCGGGGTCGAGGTTGTACTGGCTGTCCTTGCAGGAACAGCCGCCGTCTTCGACAACGTACTCCTCGTCGTAGCCAACGACGACTGTGAAATCGCGGTACCGCTTGACCCGGCGTTCGGAGACCGCGTCGATTGCCCGTACGCCGCGGTCACCGTGAATCGAGAGGATGGCAGTGGCGATCTCCGGCCGTAGCTCGCCAGCCGCCGCGAGCGCCGCACGCCAGTCGTCGATCCGGTTCACAACTGGCCCTACTCACACCGCCATCAAAACAGGTTCGGTGCGACCTTCCAGTCTCACTGAGGGGGTTCGCATCCTTTTTTGGCTCGCTTCGCCGAGCGGATGTATGCAACTCTCCGAAGGCGGCCTCGATATCGAGGTCGACCAGCCGCGCGACGGCACCCGCGAGGGCAGCGGCGACGGCGTCTTTTTCAATCCGACGATGGAGCTCAACCGGGATATCACGGTGGCCGTGCTCCGTGCCTACCGCGAGCGCGAACCCCGCGTTGACACCTACCTCGACGCGATGGCCGCCTCCGGGATTCGGGGTGTTCGGGCGGCAAGCGAGGGGTATTCGGTGACCTGCTGTGATCTCGACAGCGAAGCGGCTGAACTCGCCGGCGAAAACCTCGCTCGCAATGGGCTTGCGGGTTCCGTCGAACACCGGAACGTCAACGCCCTGCTTCACGAGTCGATGTTCGACGTGGTCGACCTCGATCCCTTCGGCACGCCGATTCCGTTCGCTGACGCGGCGTTCGCCACCACGCGAAACCTCGTGTGTGTGACCGCGACCGACACCGCGCCGCTCTGCGGGGCGCACCTCCAGAGCGGCATCAGAAAGTACAGTGCGGTGCCACAGAACACCGACTACCACCCCGAGATGGGCCTGCGGACGCTGCTTTCGGCACTGATCCGAACCGCCGCGCGTTACGACGTGGCCGCCACGCCAATCTGTTCGCACGTCTCGCGGCACTACGCCCGGACCTACCTCGAACTCGACCACCGAGCGACCGCTGCGGACCGCCTGCTCGAATCGCTTGGGTACATTCATCACTGCGAAGAATGTCTCTCTCGGGAGTACGAATTCGGTTTCTATCCGACATCCGTTCCCGAAACGTGTCCAGTCTGTGGGAGTAACCGGACCCTAACCGCAGGGCCGCTTTGGCTCGGGCCGGTCGCCGACGGCGAGTTCACGAGGTCGGTCGTCGACCAGCTCTCGGCCGAGATGGGAACTGCCAGCCGTGCCGAACGTCTGCTGTCGACGGTCGCGACGGAGCTCGATACGCCGACGCACTACGACCAACACCGGCTCTGCAAACAGTGGGGTGTGCCAGCAAACTCGATGAACGACTTTCTCAGCGATCTGCGGGCGGCTGGCTTCGCGGCCTCACAGGCCCACTACAGCGGCACCGCATTCAAAACCGAGGCCACAGTCGCCGAGATCCGGGAGGCTGCTGCCCCTGAGCCAGATACCTGACACGTAGCCGCAAACTACTAGTTTATATTTAATAAATACTGGTGGTAGCTACCAGCTACTGCCACGAAGTGTGTCTAAAATACCCTCGATACTATTGGGGCGCTTGCGGAACTAGCGGACAATGACCTCCGGAACCGGCTCGGGGCTGGCCACAGCGAAGGCAGTGGTCCAGACGGCTCGCGAGCAACAGATCACGTTTTTGGCAGCCAGCGTCGCCTACTACGCGTTCGTGTCGCTACTGCCTGCGTTGCTGTTGGTGTTAGTGGTGGCCTCGACGATTGCAGGAGACGCGTTCGCCGAGCAGATCGTCGGACTCACCCAGGAGTTTCTGACACCCGCTGGCGAGGACGCGATCGAGGGAGCGCTCGCGGACGCGCCCGGCCGTGGTGGAGCGACCGTCGTCGGGGTCGGAGTGCTCGTCTGGAGTACACTCAAGGTGTTCCGTGCGCTCGATACCGCGTTTCTCGCGATCTACGGAGAGACCGAGACGTCGAGTTTCGTCGGCCAGGTCACCGACGCGCTCGTCGTGATCGTTGGTATCAGCGTCGGCGTCGGTGCAATGATCGCGGCCGGAACCGTGTTGGCGGCACTGCCGCTGGGACCGGCGGGTCAACTTGTGAGTTTTCTGGCGCTGCCAGCCGTGCTGACAGTGGCGTTTCTGCCCATGTATCGCCAGTTTCCGAACCCACCGATTCCGATCAGACAGGCGGTTCCCGGGGCCGTCTTTGCGGGTATCGGGTGGATGCTTCTGCAGGCGGGTTTTCAGATCTATGCTGCCGGTGCGGGCCAGTACGAGGCCTATGGTGTAATCGGCGGGATCTTGCTGCTGGTCACGTGGCTGTATTTCGCTGCGGTTATCCTCATTCTCGGTGCAGTGCTCAACGCCGTCCGTGCCGGAACAACCGCTGGCGGCCCGCCGTTTAGCCCTCGGACCGATGGAGGCAGCGAACCGTCCGAACGGACGTCAACCGACCGGCAGTTACAACACGAAGGCGGCCGAGCATCTGGACATATGTCGTCTGAGGGAAGCGAGGAGGCGTCGACCGAAACCGACGCCGGAGCGCCGACGAGTGTCGCCAGTAACCGAGAGCGCGTCGAACCACGCGGAGCTCCCGATATCGGCGAGATCGACGACCGTATCGACCAGCTTCGCGCCGAGTTCGACGCCTTCGAATCCGACGTCCGCGAGCGCACGGTCGACAAACCCACAGTCGAATCCGAACTCAAGCGATACGTTCGCTCGAAGATGCGACGCGGTCATGCCCGCGGCTGGGGGCCGTATCTCGTCCTGTTGTACGGGACTGCGATGACCCTTGGCGCGTTTTATTATCTCCAGAGCGACTGGGTCGCCATTCTGGCAATGCTCATTATCTTTCTGTCGACGCTGGGGCTGTACGTCGTGTTCGTGGTCGTCGGCGTCGGTTTGAACTTGCTAGGTGTTCCGGGCAAGGCGATCGACATGGCTCGCGATCGACGGAACTGAGTGTCAACCCGTTCGAACCGAAACCGAAAGCTTAGCTCTCGGCGCCCACACGAATCAAAGAATGCTGGCTACACTACTGTCGACACCGTTGGTATCGCAGTGGGAGCTGTTCGTCGCAGTCTTCGCACTGATTACGCTGGCCGGAGACGCCTGGTTCGTGCTGGTTGGGCTCTCGGTGTTGTATTGGATCGGTCCACGCTACGTCGAGAACGCTCGATCGGTCGCGGTCGTCTGTGTCGGCCTCGCAACGCTTGCGCTCGCCACCGTGCTCGCTATTAAAACCGGGACGGCCATTCCACGGCCGGCGATGATGCCGATCGATCCTGCAGAGCTGCCGCCACTGATCAGAACGTTTGTTGGTGGCGAGCTTGAATCGGACGGATTTACGTTTCCGAGCGGCCACGCGACCGCCTCGACCGTTGTCTACGGCGGGGTTGGCTACCTGCTTTCGATCGGGCGTCGACGGCTCCGGTATCTCGTCGCCGCGAGTGCTATCGTCCTGATTAGCCTCTCGCGAGTGGTTCTCGAGGTTCATTACCTCCGAGACGTCATCGCAGGTATCGGTCTCGGGTTGGTGCTATTGGCGATCGGTATTTCAGTGGCCCGCGACGGACGTCGACTCCGCGCGGACCGTGTGTTTGCGGTCGCTGGGGTCGCATCGGTTATCGGCATCGGCATTGCCGTCTCCGCAGGGCATCCCGAAGAGATCCAACAGGCCGCCATCGGAGTCGGGACGGCCGTCGGCGGGGTCGTTGGGTGGCACCAGTTGGGCGACCGGCTAGAACTGGCCCCACCGGTGTCGCTTCCAATCGCGGTCGTCGGGCTTGCAACCGCCGGATCACTGTGGATCAGTGCGTACGCTGGCGTGGTGTCGACGGCTCCAGCGGTGGTCGTGAGTGCGATCGCGGTTGGGATTATTCTGTTGTTGCCACTGATCTCGGAGCGTCGCAATAAAAGTGTGAAAACGGAGACGGTCGAGTTTTAGAACGTTTCGAGGTACTCGTCGAGTTCCCACTGCGAGACGTCGATCCGGTAGTCGTCGAACTCGGCGGTTTTGGCTTCGACGAACTTCTCGCCGACGTGCTCGCCGAGACCGCTGTAGATGACCTCGTCGGCTTCGAGCGCATCGATCGCTTCACCGAGGTTGCTCGGTAGCGTCTCGATACCGTACTCTTCGCGCTTGGCCTCGTCGAACTCGTAGATGTTCTCTCGAACTGGGTCCGGGGCTTCGAGGCCACGTTCAATACCGTCGATACCGGCGGTCAACAGTGCTGCGAACGCCAGGTACGGGTTACAGGACGGATCGGGGAACCGAGCTTCGACACGCGAGGCCGCGGGGATACGAGCGGCCGGCTTGCGGATGAGCGCCGAGCGGTTGCGGTCCGACCAGGCGACGTAAACGGGTGCCTCGTAGCCGGGGACCAGGCGTTTGTAGCTGTTGACCGTCGGATCGGTAACCGCGCAGATAGCTGGTGCGTGGTCGAGAATGCCTGCGAGGAACGAGTGAGCGACGCTGCTGAGGTTGAACTCGTCGTCGTCGTCGTGGAACGCGTTCTCGCCGTCTTCGAACAGCGAGATGTGGGTGTGCATTCCCGAACCGTTGATTTTCGGCACCGGCTTCGGCATGAACGTCGCGTGCAGGTCGTGCTGTGCGGCGATCGCACGAACGACCGTCCGGAAGGTTGCGACGTTGTCGGCGGTGGTGAGTGCATCGTCGTACTCGAAGTTGATCTCGTACTGCCCTTCGGCGACCTCGTGGTGACTGGCTTCGATCTCGAAGCCCATGTCTTCGAGCGCGAAGATGATGTCACGCCGGACGTCGCTGGCCAGGTCCTTCGGTGCGAGATCGAAGTAGCCACCCTGGTCGGCGAACTCGGTGGTCGCATAGCCGTCTTCGTCCTGTTTGAACAGGAAGAACTCCGGCTCGGGGGCGACGTTCACATCATAGCCATGTTCCTCGGCACGGTCGATAGCCTGCTGGAGCACATAGCGTGGGTCGCCTTTGAACGGCTCGTTGGTCGACGTGTTGATGATGTCACAGATAAGGCGTGCAGAGGCGCTTTCCTCGTCCTGTCTCCACGGGAGAATAGCGAACGTCTCGGGGTCGGGTTTCAGGCGCATGTCGGACTCCTGAATCCGGACGAATCCCTCGATCGACGAGCCGTCGAAATAGATCCCGTCGGTGAAGGCCTTCTCAGCCTGTCGGGCAGGAACTGAAACGTTCTTGACTACACCGAGGATATCCGTGAACTGTAGCCGAAGGAAGTCGATTCCTTCTTCTTCGATTTCGTCAATAACTGCCTGTTCTTTTTCCGTCAATCCACCATCAGTGGCAACGTTTTCTTCCGTCATGTTGTGGACGTTTGCATCAATCACTGCCAGTATAAAGATCTTGTCGCTTAGTGCAATTACGTCGGCGTCAGTGAGAAATTGGATATTCGTAAAATTCTAATGCCCCCGGCGAGTGTACAACTGTAATGACGTACGAAAACTTGGACGCCAAGTTGATCAATGCACTACTCGGAAACGGTCGCGCCAGCCTCAGAAGTCTCGGTGAGGAACTCAACGTGTCGGTCACGACCGTCTCGAACCACCTCCGAGATCTCGAAGCCGAAGGCGTCGTCAACGGCTACACGCCGATCGTCGACTACGACGCGCTGGGCTACGACGTCACCGCCGTCATCCATCTCAAAGTCGAGGGGAGCGCGCTTCCCGAGATCACCGAACGGCTTCGTGACCAGAAACAGATGGTCAGCGTGTACGAGGTAACCGGTGACTACGATATCATCGCCATCGGGAAGTTCACCGATACGGATGGTATGAACCAACAGATCAAAGAGCTGCTGACCGATGTCGACATTCGCGAATCCAACACGAGTGTTGTTCTCAACGCTGTCACCGAAAACGAACAGTTCGAACTCGATCTCAACGACGAGTAGTAGGCTTCGACTACTATTCGTCGTGACCTTCTACTGTCGGTGAGTGAGAGCCGTCTGGGACGGTTCAGTCCTCGAAGACGAACCGGCCGTTTTCTTGGACGATCTCGCCGTCGAGTTCGATTCGGGAGTTGCGGCTCATGTCGACGATCATGTCGACGTGTTCGGCCGACTCGTTTCGCTCGTTATCCTCACCCACTGTCTCGTTGTACGCCGAACCGACAGCCAAATGGATCGTATCGCCCATCTTTTCGTCGAACAGCATGTTGTAGGTGACCTGGTCGATCGCGCGGTTCATCCCAACGCCGAACTCGCCGATTCGCCGTGCACCGTCGTCGGTGTTCAGAATCTCGGTCAGGAGGTCCTCGCCACTTTCGGCGCTGTGGTCGACGACCTCGCCATCGTCGAAGGTGAGTCGAACGTCTGTGATTTCTCGGCCCTGCCGATAGAGCGGAATATCGAAGTAGACCGAGCCGTCGACGCTGTCGGCGACCGGGGCGGTGAACACCTCACCACCCGGGAGGTTCTTCTCGCCGTAGTCGTTGAGCGTCTGGTTGCCTGCAACCGAAAACGAGAGGTCGGTTTCGTCGCCCGCGACGATCCGGACGTGCTCGGCTTCGTCGAGTCGGTCGACCATCTGAGCCTGAAACTCGCGTTGGGCGTCCCAGTCGAGACTCACGGCATCCCAGACGAAGTTCTCGTAGCCCTCGGTGCTCATCCCTGCGAGTTGAGCGTGGCCGGAGGTTGGGAACTGGGTGAGACACCAGCGTTTCGAGAGTCGTTCTTCTTGAACTGGTTTGACCGCCCGGCGGTAGGCGGCGTTGTTTTCGGGTGGGACGTCGCTGGTCTCGGTGACGTTCGCGCCCCCGCGGGCGATGATGAATACATCCGTTTCCTCGTAGAGTGCCTGCTGGTGCTCGGGCGTTTCGTACTCCTGGCCTCCGGCTTGAAGGTAGGCACGAGCGGCCCGCTGGGAGTGGGCGACCCAGAGGGGAATCGCGCCGCGTTCGCCACAGTATTCGTGGAGGGCGACCGCGAGATCCTCGGCTTCTTTCGGCACTTGGATAACGACGTGGTCGCCCTCCTGGATGTCGACTGAATGGTCGACGATGGTTTCGGCGTGTTCACGGATTCGTGGGTCCATGCCCGGTATGGGAGTTGCTCGGTAAAAGGGACGTTGTCTGTCGGGGAGTTGACGCCGCCGTTGGCCCGTCGTCGGAACGCTTTTGGAGTGCGATGGGCCACAGAACAGTAATGAGTAGCTTAGATCAGGAGTACCGTCTCGACTATTTCGAGCGAGAAAACTTCGTCCGACGGGAGTGTTCGTCGTGTGGGGCACACTTTTGGACACGCGACCACGACCGCGAGCTGTGCGGCGAGCCACCGTGTGAGGACTATCGCTTTATCGACGATCCGAGTTTCGACGAGGAACACACGCTCGAAACGATGCGTGAGGCGTTTCTCTCGTACTTCGAGGACCACGGCCACGAGCGGATCGAACCTTATCCGGTCGCCGCCAACCGCTGGCGCGACGACGTGCTCCTCACGCAGGCTTCTATCTACGATTTCCAACCACTCGTCACCAGCGGCCAGACGCCGCCACCGGCCAACCCGCTCTGTATCTCTCAGCCCTGTATCCGGATGCAGGACATCGACAACGTCGGTAAAACCGGTCGACACACGATGGCGTTCGAGATGATGGCCCACCACGCGTTCAACGCCCGAGCCGAGGCCGCCGAGGAGTACGCCTACGAGGGGGAGGTCTACTGGAAGGACGAAACCGTCGAATACTGCGACGGCCTCTTCGAGGCGGTCGGCGCGGATCTCGACGAAATTACCTACATCGAAGACCCGTGGGTCGGCGGCGGTAATGCGGGACCTGCAATCGAAGTCATATATAAAGGCGCAGAGCTGGCGACGCTCGTCTTCATGAGCATGGAGCAGGACCCCGAGGGCGACTACGAGATGAAGGACGGCAACCGGTACTCGAAGATGGACACCTACATCGTCGATACCGGCTACGGGCTCGAACGCTGGACCTGGATGAGCCAGGGCACCCCCACGGTCTACGAGGCGGTCTACCCCGAGATGATCGCCTTCCTCAAAGATCACGCGGGAATCGATCATACTGACGAACAAGAGGAACTCATCCACCGGGTCGCCAAACTCGCGGGGCACATGGACATCGACGAGGCCGACGATATGGACACTGCGAGAGAAGAGATCGCCGACCGGCTTGACGTCCCCGTCGACGGACTCACCGAACTCATGCGTCCGCTCGAAGACATCTACGCGATTGCGGACCACTGCCGAGCCCTTGCGTATATGTTCGGCGACGGGATCGTCCCCTCGAACGTCTCGACGGGCTATCTCGCCCGGATGGTCCTGCGGCGAACCAAGCGACTCGTCGACACTGTCGGCGTCGACGCCCCGCTCGACGAACTCGTCGACATGCAGGCCGCTCGGCTCGAATACGAGAACCGCGATACGATTCGCGACATCGTTCGGACCGAAGAGGCCAAGTATCGCAAAACGCTCGACCGCGGTTCTCGGAAGGTCGAACAGCTCGCCGATGAGTACTCGGGAACCGACGAGCCGATTCCGGTCGACCAGCTGATCGAGCTCTACGATTCGCACGGGATTCAGCCGGATATGGTCGCCGAGATCGCCGAAGGTCGTGACGCAATTGTGGAGATTCCCGACGACTTCTACTCGCTCGTTGCAGCACGCCACGACGAAGCGGGCGGAAGCCAGACGAGTTCCGAACAGGACAAACGGCTCGGCGAGCTTCCGGAGACGGACACCCTCTACTACGACAACCAGGATCGCATGGAGTTCGAGGCGGTCGTACTCGACGTGTTCGAGGTCGACGAAGGCTACGACGTCGTGCTCGATCAGACAATGTTCTACCCTGAGGGCGGTGGCCAGCCCGCCGACCACGGAACCTTGACGAGCGAGGAGACCACCGCCGAGGTCGAGGACGTCCAGATCGTCGACGGAATCGTCCTCCACCGAACCGACCGAAACCCCGGCAAAGGCGAGTTCGTCCGCGGCCAGATCGACAGCGAGCGTCGGCGTCGACTCATGCGCCACCACACGGCGACCCACATCATCGGCCACGCGACCCGCCACGTGCTGGGTGACCACATCCGCCAGGCCGGTGCACAGAAGGGAACCAACTCCTCACGGCTGGACGTCAGACACTACGAACGCATCACGCGCGAGCAGGTCAAAGCGATCGAACGGCTCGCCAACGAACTCGTGATGGAGAACGTCCCGGTCAAACAGGAGTGGCCCCACCGCAACGACGCCCAGGAAGAACACGGCTTCGACCTGTATCAGGGCGGTATCCCGCCGGGAACCAACATCCGACTGATTCACATCGACGAGGACGTCCAGGCCTGCGGTGGCACGCACGTCAGCCGAACCGGCAAGGTCGGCGCGATCAAGGTGTTGAAAACCGAGCCCGTCCAGGACGGCGTCGAGCGGATCGTCTTCGCCGCGGGCGAGGCAGCCATCGAGTCGACCCAGCGCACCGAGGACGCGCTGTACGACGCCGCCGACGTGCTCGACGTGAATCCACAGGAGGTTCCCGAGACAGCTGAACGCTTTTTCACCGAGTGGAAAGACCGTGGCAAGCAGATCGACCGACTCAAAGACGAACTCGCCGAGGCTCGTGCTGCCGCCGAGGCCGACACCGTCGAGATCGGCACCGAGTCGGCCGTGATTCAGCGGCTCGATGGCGATGTCGACGAACTCCGGGCGACCGCGAACGCGCTCGTCGAAGACGGCACGATCGCCGTGCTCGGGAGCGGTGAAGGCGGCAGTGCGGTGTTCGTCGTTGGCGTGCCCGAAGGGGCGGGAATCAACGCTGGCGAGGTCGTCGGCGAACTCGCCGGTCGCGTTGGCGGCGGCGGTGGCGGACCGCCGGATTTCGCCCAGGGCGGTGGCCCGGATGTCGACGCGCTCGACGAGGCACTCGAGGAGGCCCCCGAGATCCTCCGGGGCGTCCTCAACGCCTAACGATCAGTCGACTATTTGTTGTTTTAGGCCCGTTCTGTACCTGATTCGCTGAGCATAGCGGCTGGCCGACACAGCAGACGTGATAGGTAGTATTCAATATCCGTTGAAACGATATTCACGACTATTCGACCCACTCAGACCGGTAAAAACGTCCGTTTCAAACGCGCTATAGCCATTATCTCTCTATAACTTATGGGTGACTTTGGAAAATTCACCGCAGTGGCTGTACATCAACTACCGGAAAGGATTATATACCCCGTACCCATAGTATAGAATGTATTATGACCCGTTACTACGACTACGTGCTCGGCCTTATTCCGGCTGTGATGCTCGGACTGACTGCGATTCTGTTCCTCGTGGGCATACAGCTGACAGTGGCCGTACCAGTCGGAGCCGGGGCAGCAGTCCTCATCATTGGACACGCACTGTTCATCAACGTCCCCGGCCAGTCCGAACCGATGGCCGAGCCGAGATCGAACGTGCAGCCGACGAACGCCGATTAATTCGGTCGAGATTTTTTCTTCGGACCGTCGCATTCTATCGAACTGACGGCTGTGTGCTTTTTGTCAATCGCCTCCATCGCTGTGTATATGACCGACACCCTGTTTCTCAGCAGCAGCGAACTCGCGACGCTCGCCGAGCCAGCCGACTACGTCCCAGCGGTCGACGAGGGCTACCGTCAGCGTGGCGAGGGCGCACCTGCCGAGCCCCGTACCAAACTCATCAACGGCTCGCCACCGGGGATGTTCACCGAGTATGCGGCGATTCTGCCGGAGTCAGGCTACATGGGCGGCTACATGTATTCGGCCGGCTTCGACCAGCGGGATGCGTGGTTCATGACGCCGCTGTTCGACGCCGACAGCGGGGCTCCGCTCGCGCTGCTCGACGGCGCATCGATGAATCCGTTCAAAACGGGGGCTGCCGGCGCAGTCGCCGTCGACCACCTCGCCAGAGCCGACGCCTCGACAGTGGGGATCATCGGTTCTGGGCCTCAGGCTCGTGGGCAACTTCGGTCGACGGCAACTGTCCGCGACCTGTCGGGCGTTCGCGTCTACTCTCCGACCGAGGCCAACCGCAAGGCGTTCGCCGAGGAGATGACCGAGACGCTCAACTGCGAGGTGGCTGCAGTCGACGCCAGCGCTGACGCCGTCTCCGAGGCGGATATCGTGATTACGGCCACCAACGCCGCCGATCCGGTGTTCAATGGAGAGCTGTTAGCGCCAGGGACGCACGTCACTGCGATGGGCCAGTACACGCCCTCGAAACGCGAACTCGATACGACGACCATCGAACGCGCGACGTACGTCCCGGACCTCCGCGAGCGGGCCATGCAGGACGGTGGCTCGTTTATATACGCCGTCGAACAGGGTGTCGTCGACGAGTCGTATATCCACGCGGAGTTGGGCGAGATCGTTGCGGGTACCGCTGAGGGACGCGAGAGCGACGACGAGATCACCCTGTTCGACAGCGGTGGCACCGGCATCGAGACGGTTGCGGCGGCCGGAATGCTCTACGAGCGAGCACTCGACAACGACGTCGGGTCGACGATTTCGTTCGCACCAGCCAGTGAGGCACTGACTGGCGACTGAGTAGGGTCAGTATACTATTACGGTAGACGTCGACTACTATCGGTATGCTCCTGCAACTACCGTCAGATGTTCCCGAGCGGATCGTCTCGGCGTTCCTCGCAGATCTCGTCGAGATCCTCCCGACACTGTTGTCGGCAATCGTCTTTCTTACCCTCGCGTATATCCTCATTCGAATTATTCGATCGGTGTTACGGTCCGTTCTGGGTCGGCTGTATGCCGCCGAACAGCAGCTCATCGTCGACCTCGTGGTGACCGTCGTGAGCCTGTTTCTGTGGTTCGGCGCGGGGCTCACACTGTTCAACATCGTCGGCATGGACGACGTGGCGGCGAGCCTCGGGACCGCAACCGGCTTCGTCGCCCTGGGTATCGCCTTCGCACTCAAGGAGATGATCGCCGACACGGTCGCGGGAGTCTACCTGCTGCAGGATCCGGACTTCAACGAGGGCGATTTCGTCACCACGGCCTCGGTGACCGGCACCGTCATCGGCATCGATCTGCGTAAAACGCGAATTCGAAGCGAGGAGGGCGATCTCGTCGTGCTTGCGAACCGTGATGTCGAAGAAAAATGGGTCCGAGAAACCGAGCCAACTCCTGATGGATCGTCGACCAGCCCCGATGCGAAGTAAGGACACGCTTTTAAGCGCCTATACAGGTGCTACTGGAGTCGGTAGCGAAGCAGCGCCGCAATGCCACCGAGGTTTTTCAGCTGTTGGCCCGGCTGGAACTCCGCCGAAAAGACGGTGATCTCGCCGCCCTTCTGTTCGACCGAATCGATGATCTCGTTGACGTCAAGCTCCCAGTCGCCCTCGTGTTGCCGTTCGTCGCGGAGCCGCTCGTCGAGAATCAAGAGCTCCTCGACCGCGCCGAACTCGGCGGCCTCGTGGACCTGCTCGATTCCGTACGCGGCTTTCGCGCCGTCGCCGATTCGCTTCATCAACTCGTCGATCGTCTCGGCCTCGCGGGCGATCCGGGTCTCGTCTTGGACCTCCTCGACAGCCCCTCGTTTGAGCACTTCGTGGACGCCGCGACCGCCCGCACTGGAGGTGTCGACCACCGTAATCAGCTCCTCGAGATCCCGGTAGTTCTCGACGATGTAGTCGCGGGCATCCTGTTTCGTGAATCCCGGCCCAGCGAGGATGATCGCGTCCGTGTCGACGTGGCTCAGGGCGCTTGCCAGCTCGCCAAAGAGCTCTTCGCGAGGTCGCGAATACTCGCCTTTACCAGTTGGTTTGGTAAAGGAGGCATACTCGTCGACGCCGTACTCCTTGACGAGGTGGATGTAGGCTTCGCCCTCCTCGACGGTGGCGATGGCGACGTCCGGGTTGTCGGCGGCGGCCTCGGCCTCCTCGATGCGTTCGACCTGGTCGGCCTTGAACTGCTTTTCGATCGTGAGCTCTTCGTGGGTTTCGACGTTGAGCGTGTGGTGGAGCCCGAGTTGGTCCTCGCGGGAACAACCGGTAATGACGCCTCCTACACGCAGGCGGTTGGCAAAGCGGGCGAACTCGACGTTCTCGACTTCGATGGTGACCGAGAGATGTTCGCGCTGGCCGCCGGTGTCGCGCATCTGGTCGTCGTTGCGCTGAATGCGGCGCGTGGTGTCGCCGGAGACGAGATCCCCCGGTTCGAGAACGTACGAGAGGTGCCAGAGGTCGTCGACGGTTTCGGGCACGAGCGTCATCCGCTCTCTGCCCGCCTCGCCGCGACCGCGGCTCGCGATTCGCATACCCGCTTTTCAGGCGGGCAGCTAACAACGCTTGTGTTCTGAACCCGTCGGTATCCGCATCTCTCGAACCGACATGCCTCGGTTCAATCCGACTGGACCGCCTGCGCAACGGACTGTTTGTCGACCGACGACTCAACGAGTACACCGTGGGCGCTCTCGCGCGCTTTCGCGCCCGGCGAAACCTGTACGAAGACGGCGTTGGCACGCGCTTGGCGGATCGTGTGCCCACCGCAGTAGCTCAGCCCCGAGCGGATGCCGCCCAGGAATTCCTCCGTCAGGGGTCCCAGCGGCCCTTTATACGGCGTGAGTGCTTCGACACCCTCGCCAGCGTCGACGGTGAGCTCCTTGTCCTGACGGTCGTCGTTGGCCGCGACCGACGCCATTCCGCGCGAGCGCTTGAACCGCTCGCCGTTTCGAGAGACGACGCGACCGGGTGCTTCGTCGGTGCCGGCGAAAAACCCGCCCATCATCACCGTGTCGGCACCGGCCATCAACGCCTTGGCGGCGTCGCCCGGGCCCGTAATTCCGCCATCGGCCATGATCGTCACGCCGAGTTCGTGGGCCTTGTCGGCACACTCGTCGACGGCGGTCAGTTGCGGGTAGCCCGCTCCGGCGACCTCACGAGTCGTACAGTGAGAGCCAGGACCGACCCCGACTTTCACGCAGTCCGCACCCGCCGCTGCCAGATCTTCGACGGCCGCCGGTGTCACCACGTTTCCGGCAATGAGCTCCGGGGTGAACTCGGTGTGGATCTCACTGACCGCATCAAGCGCACGTTCCATGTGTCCGTGGGCGACGTCGAGAACGATGGCGTCGCCGCCAGCGTCGAGAATGGCCTCGGTACGGTCAAGATAGTTCTCGTCGATGCCGACCGCAGCGGCAACGCGGTGCCCGTTCTCGGCAACTCGACGGACCTGGTCGGCCTGCTTGTCGATCGATAGAAATCGGTGGATCACGCCGAGACCACCGAGTTCGGCCAGTGCGGTGGCCGTCTCGGCCTCGGTGACCGTATCCATCGCCGCGCTCACGATTGGGGTATCGAGGCTCAGCGTCGGCGTCAACTGCGTCGACAGATCCACGTCGCTCCGGCTGTCGACCGCCGAGCGCTGTGGAACCAGCAATGCATCTCCGTACGAGAGTCCGGTGCGGATCTCCATTTGTAACCTTGACTACGAAGGGTCGTCTGTCACTTATCTGTGTGGCTTGCGGACGTGACTGCCCGAGCACGAATCTTTTAGACGCTGAGTTGCATATGTTCAAGGAACACACGCCACGTTGTGGAACTCCATTTGTAACCACTCTGTTCCCGTGGCGTGTGGGTTTACCCGGCCGAGCGGCAGCGTTGGATCGCTGTTGCTGGCAACCGCGGGCGCCACGCAGACTGCCGTGTTGGTCGACTCGTTTACGTATCCACGAGAATACGTTGAGGAGTCTAGTTGTTGTGTTCAAAAAGCGGTGGTGACCGTCGACACAGGCTACTGTGACTCCGACTCCGGCACTGACGTCGACTGTGAGTCTCGGTCGTCGACGCCCCAGACGAAGCCGTGATCGTCGTCGTCTGACTCGGAGTCGGCGTTCGGTGTCGCAGTTTCGGTGGTCGGCGACACCGACTCGGCGCTAGGGGATTCGATTTTCCGAAAAGCGCTAGTCGAGCCGTTAGAGATAACGGTGCGACCGGTCTGCACTGCGGCGGAGGCCTCTGTCAGACTGCGATCCGTATCGAAGCCTGCGGAGTATGTGGCGGGTCCGACCGATTCTGCTCCGGCGTCGACCCGTATACTGCCCGCGAGTTCGGGGTAGCTCTCGGTCAGACCACCGATAGCCCCCTGTCCGGTGGCCCACGCGGCCGAGACGCGGGAGACGAACTGGACGTACACGCTGGCGACCAGCACCGCCAGCACGAAAATGGCTGCCAGAGAGGGCGATACAACACCGAGGGCGACACCGACCACCAGCAGCGACACCAACACGGCCGGCCCACCCACGAGAATACCCATCGCGACGAGCCACCCCGAAAGATACTCCGGCGTCGACGCAACCCGGAAAACCCGTCGAACGTCGAGTGAGGCTCGTAGCGAGTCGGTCACGCCAAACACAGCGTGTGCGGCGGGGCTGATATATAAATAAACCAGTCCATAGATGAAGAGCCCGAAGCTGCTAACCGAGATGGCAACCCCAGCCAAAACCTGTGGCGTGTCCTCGAAGCCGGGCGGCGAGACGAACGTTGCAGCAATCGCCCCACCGACGAGTCCGGCCAGAACGGCCGCTGGAAGCAAATAGACCGTCGAGATGAGCGAGGACTTCGAGCCGATCCGAGCGAGCGACCCCCAGCGAACGAACGACGGAACGGTCGAACGGCGACGAACGGACCCTTCGACGACGGCCAAGAGATACCCCCGCATCACGAGACTCGGGAGCACGACCAAGGGTGTACTGGCGAGACCGACTGGAGGCGCGACTGCCAGCAGGCCGATCCAGACGAGAACCAGCGCCGTCGACAAAAGCGTGAGCACCGACCCAACGAGAATCGTCCCGATGGGGTCGTTGGCTCGGTGCGTCACGCGGATCGACTCACTCAGCATTTGGTTTACCAAGTGGCCGCCTGGGCTTATGTACTCGGGTCAAGACAGTGTCATCCCCTGTATCTCTCCGCCAATACACTGAAGAAAAACCAACTCGGAAAGAACCAGTGACGGCCGAACCAGCGACGAACAAACGAACACCGGACGTCCATCTGTACAGCTCTCAACTACCTGTGTCGGGTTTAGCTACGTGTGAGTGCCGTCGACCGCTCAGTTGAACCTGCTTCGACCGGCACTTCCAGCGACCGTCGCGAGATCGGCGTACACATCGGCAATGCGCTCGCGGATATGTCGACCGGCGACACGCGGATCGAAGCGGTCCTTGTTCGGTGACCAGTCGACGTCGTTGAAGAAGCTATCGCGGTGGTCTTCGATCCCCTCGGGCGGGACGATCTCGTCGGCATCCTCACGGTAGAGATCGAACGCCGTTCGGGTGTACTCGTACTGGTAGCGGGTGTCTTTGTTGACCTTACAGATCCCGTGCTGTAGCATCTCCTGAAGTTGGTCGGGCTGGACGCCCGACGAGCCGTGGAGGACGAGCGGCGTGTCGAGGCCGTGATCCCGCAGTGCCGCCCGGATCTTTTCGGTCAGTTCAGGTTTGAGTTCTAGGTCTCTTCCTTTGGCAACCCCGTGTTGGGTACCGACCGAGATCGCCAGCAGATCGCAGCCTGTCCGGTCGACGAACTCGACGGCCTGTTCGGGATCGGTATAAAAGGCCTCCTCGGCGACGATCTCGTCTTCGACGCCTTTGATTTTGCCGAGTTCGGCTTCGACGAGAATGTCGGCGTCGGCGGTATCGACCCGATCGACGACCCGCTTGCTTCGCCGGATGTTTTCTTCGAACGATTCGTGAGAGGCGTCGATCATGATCGACGACGGAATCCCGAGATCGATCTGTCGGTCGATGGTGTCGAGATCGGTCTGGTGATCCATGTTGAGAAACACCCCGATGTCGTACTGGTCGGCAATGAGCTCGATGTAGGTTCCCATCGCTTTGAGGCCCGCAATCGGATCGCCGTTGCCGGCGAACGAGCAGGCCCCGTTGCTCAGCTGTAAGAGCAGGTCCGAGTCGACACGCGCTGCGCCCTGAATCAACCCGATCATCGTGTTCGGTTCGGCGATATTGCTCGCGATCAGCCCGAACCCCTCGTCGAGTGCGTCGTCGTACACCGTCGCCAGATCAGCGCCACCATGAAATGTCATCCTAAGTCACCTCTGTAACGATTAGTTTCAAACAAAATAAACCCCCATCGTAACCGAGCGCCCAACGTGGTGGCGTCTGGTGATTGGCCGCCCGATCAGTCGTCGACGATCTCGCTGCCACCGGCTGGCAGATGCTCCTGAATCAGATCGGCGCTTGCGACCTTCCGAACGAAGCTCTCGTCGGCAAAGCGCTCGCGAAGCGCGCGGTAACAGCGCTTTGCCGTGTCGTTCTGGGCGTACTTGCCGGGTTGGAGTCGGAGATGGGTGGCCGCGTTGGCCTCGACCGCCGCGGTCGGTCCACCGACAACCCGCGTTTGGGGCTCGCACTGGATCCCCACCGCGAGGTCGACCTCGGTGTCGTCGAAGTAGGTTCGATCCCCGCGAATCACGAAGCTCCCCTTTTCGATGTACTCGCCGCTTTCGGGGGTTTTCGAGACCTGGTCGGGGTCGACCATGTAGACGTCGCCGGAGTACTGGCCAGCCTTCCAGACCGACGAGTGCGAGACCGCAAACGTGGCGGCCTGTTCGAGCGTCGACTCCGGAAAGTCGATCTCTTTGGCTGCTTCGCTCGGCCCAGTGGCCTTGAGGATCGTCACCGGCGCGCCGTGGGCCTGGGCGTGGAAGAACTTGTCTCCACGACTCATGTACTTCTTCGTCAACTCCTCGTTTTGGTCGGCGTTCCGGCCAGCGATGACCAGAAAGCCGTCGGTCGTGTGGAACCAGCGAAACCGTTCGTACCACTGTTCGTTTCGCTTGATTGGAACTGATTTGCGAGCCGTCCAGTCGACCTCGTCGTACTCCTCGTCGGTCTCGTCGCCCCCATCGTCTTCGTCGGCGCTGTCCTCGGCTTCCCACGCCTCGCGTCGAGCTTTGACGGCTTTGAGGTCCTTGCGAGTGTTCTCGATGGCCGCTTTCGCACCCGCCTTTTTCTCCTCGACGCGTTTGGCTTCTTTATAAAGCTGGTCGGCATTTTTTTCGACACCGGTGGTCGCGTCGATCGTCGCGCGCGTCTCGCCGACGTCGACCGTGACGGTCCCGTTCGATCCGTCGACACCGACGACGGCTTCGGCGGCGGGGATGCCCTGTTCGGCTCCCACCTGCAGCGTCTCGTCGATCTCGTCCCACGGGACGCCCTCGGCGCGGGCGTTCTGGATGGTCACGAGAATCTCGTCGACCAGGTCGTAGTTGGCGTACAGCGCTTCTGCCTTGGCTCGCTCGGCGTCGGCCTGCTCGTCGAACCCCTCGATGGCCCCCTGTTGTTGGTCGATAATCCGCTGTTGTTTGGCGATTTCGGCCTCGAAGTCGGGGCGACTCGTCGTCGGTTCGGTGCTGTCGGTGTCGTCGGCCGAGCGGTCGAGTCGGAAGAAGTACTCGTCGACCGCCTCGTTGAAGCTATCAAACGGCTCCTCGTCGAGCCCTTCGGCTTCGTGTTCGGCCAGCGCGAACGGCGTGACGTCGACAACTGCGCCATCATCGAGATACAGTCGCGGCTCGAAGCTCCCGGATCTGACGCGCGTCGAGAGCATGTCGAGCGCATCGTACACCGCCCGAAACGTAGACTCGTCGGCCTCGTCGATACCGAGGGTCTTGTCGACGCCCGCCCGCGTACAGACCTCCTCGGCGTACAGCCCACCGAGGTTGAGTTGGGTCGCGAGCGTCCGAACCACATCGGTCGTCGAGTCGGCCATCTGGCGGGCGAAGGCGTCGTAGCTCACCGCGAGCGGGTTGATCCGTGAGTCGGGGAACTCATACTGCGCGCCGGGGGCGACCGTCCGTGATTTCAGGCGAACGGTTTCGAGGCTCTGGACGACCTCGCCGTGTTCGTCGAGCACCGCGATGTTGCCCTGGCCGAAGAGTTCGGCCACGATTTTCGTGTTGACGTCGGGGCGCTCGAACTCGAAGACGAGAATACGGTCGAACTCGTACTGAGAGACGCCCGCGAAATCAGCGCCACCGAGGCGGTTCCGCAGCATTTTGGCGAAGTTCGGCGGTCGACCCGGCGCGTCCGAGACGTGGTCGGGGTCGGCCATGTGGGCGCGTTTGACGTCGCCGACCTCGATCATGAGTTCGATGCGCCCGCGGTCGAAATCCCGCATTTTGAGCCGCAGAAGATCGTCGCCGTACAGATACGCCTTGTCGACCTTTGCGTCCTCGTACCGGCCCAGCTCGGTGACGAGTGCCGCAAGGTCGATGCTCGAAAGCTCCCGCTTGGGGTCCATAGCGTGAGTTCACCACGACGTCGAAAAGGGGTGTCGCTCCGCGGTCCGGTGGCAGCGTTTTTTATTCCTTGGGTACGGCAGTCGAATTATGGTAACCGTGGTCGACGTGACGGCTATTGCCCTGCTGGCTGGCGCGGCCACCGGGATCGGCGCACTGCCGATACTGATCACCGGGCGGGTGAGCCACCGCGTCTACGACGGCGCGCTCGGTCTCGCCGCCGGGATCATGGTCGGGGCCGCGGTGTTCGCGCTGGTCGTTCCTGGACTTGAACTCGGGACGCTCACGGAGGTGACCGGCGGCCTGCTCATCGGCGGGGCGTTCCTCTTGGCGGCCAACTGGGCGATTCCTCACGCACATATGCTGTTCGGCGGTACCAACGGCGATGAGTTCCCCGAGTCCGAATCCGTCGAGGAGATCGACGACGACCTCCGCCAGGCCGTCCTGATCGGGAGTTCGATCACGATCCACAACGTGCCCGAAGGCCTCGCGGTCGGGATCGCTTTTGCCAGTGGTTTTGAAGAGGTCGGCATCGCGCTCGCGGGAGCGATTGCGGTCCAAAACGTCCCGGATGGGTTCGCGATGGCCGTCCCCGCGAGTCAGACCGGGCTCTCCAAAGTCAAGACGATTATCTACACCACGCTATCAGGGGCGATTCCCGAGCCGATTGCTGCGGCGGCTGGCTTTGCACTCGTCACCGTCGTCACTGGGATTTTCCCAATGGCTGCGGGCTTCGCTGCGGGAGCGATGATGGCGGTCGTCTTCCGCGAACTCATCCCCGAAAGCCACAGTCACGGCTATGCCGATACGGCCACGATCACGTTCATTCTCGGCTTTGTGGTGATGGTGGGCGTCGACGTGGGATTGGCTGTCTGAGGAGCGCTTTCGCTCTGTGGTCGTGTCGTCGAACGTCCCACAAAACAGGCGGCTGCGACGGTTACGCTACTCGAACTGTTCAGCGGCGGCGTTGAGCACGGCGTCCTTGGCGGCTTCGCGTTTGCCAGCCAGGAACTCGATGCGGCCCTCACGGACGCCGCGTGCGGTGACGGCGGCCTCGGGTGCGTCCTCGGCGGCCTGCTCGGCGACAGCGCGAATGTCGAGCGGTTGGGTGCTGCGGAGGTAGAGTTCGTCCATCCCGATGCCGATGGTGACGAACTGTTCGCCCTCGCGCTCGGCGCGGTGGAGTTCGTCAAGCAGGAGTTCGGTCGAGGGGAAGTCGAAGCGGTGGCTGAACTGCTCGGTGTCCAGGACAGCCATCGAGACGCCCGCCCGCTCGTCGGCCTCAAGATTGGCCTGGGCGGTCGCAAGCTCGGTGTCGAGTTTCTCGCGGAACTGCTCGGCGATGTGGCCCGCCAGGCCACCGGCGTCGTCGAATAGCAGGTCAGTGATGAGTTCTCGTTTGTCCTGGTACGACTGGTAGTAGGCTTCGAGAGCGACCGCTTCGCGGATGTTGGTGACCTGCTCGGCGTCGTAGCCTGCCTCCTGGGCGGCCGTGGTGTAGGCTTCAGGTGTCTCCTCCCAGTAGCTCACTGCGGGGAGGTGCTGCATGTCCTCGCTGACGTCGGTGTTGAGCGCGGCCGCGAGCGTCGCAGTCAGCGCGCCGACCGAGAGATCAGCCGCCTTTTCGCCAGCAGTGACGACCTGCTCGGCGACGTCGTCGACGTCCGTGTCAGCAGCGATCGAATCGAGGACGATTCGCTCGGCACCGTACACGCCGAGGAGTCCGAGTCCGTCGGCCGAATCAGCGGTGCTTGCGGCACCAACGAAGCAGAACAGCGGCAGTTTCTCGTCGTGACGGTCGCGGTCCTGAAGCATTCGTGTCGCGTCGTTGGTCGCGGCATCCATTCCGTAGATCGCGTTGTCAAGCGGTCGACGGACGATGTAGTGGTACTCGGCGTCCGAGCGGGCGTGTTCCTCGCGGACGAGCGGGAGAACAGCACGTTCGATTGCGGCCCCGGCGACGTAGCCATCGGCGGTCGCGGGGTGACGGATAACGACCGGGCGGGATTCGAGGACTGCGCGGCGGATCGCTTCGGCCACGTCGAGCAGTGGTTCGGAGATTGCCGCAACCGCGTCGTGGTCGCCGATTGGGTCGAGGCTGTCGGGGCGGGCGCGGTCGCTGAGTGCGTCGGCGAGTCGACCGGTTACCGCCTCGCGTTCGTCGTCTTCGAGCACGACCAGTTCCTCGGTTTCGACCTGCAGTTCGCCGCGGCGGCGTTCGACCTCGCCGTCGAGTCGGACGATGTCGCCGAGTTCGACCTCGGGGTAGGCGCGAACGCCCGCTTCGACGAACGCCGCACAGTCGACGACTCCCGTCTCGTCGCGGAGTTCGAAAACGGTCGGGCCGCCGGTCTGGCGGATCGAAACGATCTCGCCGTCGAGTCGGACGCGCTCGTCGATCAGATCCGAGAGCGCTTCGACGCTCGTCTCGTCGTAGCCTTCGTCGACGGACTCCGAGGCGTGGGCCTCGCGTTTGGAGACGGTAACTGCGCCGCCCGACGCGTTGCCGCTCGGCGTGTTGGTCTCGGTGCTGGCGCCGATGACGGCCTCTTCGGTTTCGCTCGCGGTGTCGGCACCGTGGCTCGGTGTGAACGACTCGGTCTCGCGATCCTCACCGCTGGAGGCCTCCACGCTTTCGGTTTGTTCGCTGTCGGTTTGCTCGCTCGTGTCGACGGGTTCAGCGTTGGCAGAACTGTCGTTTGTTTCGTCAGCTTCGTCTTCTTCGCTCGCTTCGTCGTCACTCTCGGGCAGTTTTTCGTCGGTGCCGTCGAGAATCAGTTTGCCACGGAACTCGCGTTCGGACTGTCGGATCGATTTGCCGAGGTCGATGTTGCCGTTGTCTCGGACGTTGTTGACCCGGACACAGACGGTGTCGCCGGGCTCCCAACTCAGGCTTTCGAGCCGGCGGTCGAGCTCGCTGCGGTGAAGCAGGCCGGTGACGCCGGGCGCGAGATCGATGAAGACGCCGAAATCGGCGTAGCCGTCGACCGTTCCCTGATAAAATCGGTTGTCGATAAGCTGCGATGCATGGTTTCCACGGAACTCGAAAATAACGTCTTCCTGATGACTGTCACAAACGTGACCGCCATCAACAGGGACGTCACAGATGATACACGAACCCATTTGCTAAGAAAATACAGGGCCACCCTTTAACGGTTGTCGAAACGCGCTGGCGTGTTAGCCGACCAACGCGTCGACGACCGAGACGGCCGCGACGAACGCGCCGAAGCCGACCCCGAAAACGAACGCCGCAGGGATGATTCCAGCCAGCGTTGCTCGGAAGAGTGTGGTTCGGTGAACGACCGCCAGACCGAGTATCAACAGCCCCGTCGCGTACACGCCACAGATCGCTGCGACCCCTGGAACCGGTATCCATGCGAACACACACGGTGCGCTCGCGTAGCCGATGACCTGGACCGTCTCGCTGACACCGGCGCGGTCGTCGACGAGCAGCATCAACAACACCGTCTGGATGGCCGCGGCGAGATGAAGCGCAGCTGGCGCGGCGACGATCGCGGTCACCAAGAGAACGAAAATCACGGTCAGCGCCACACTTTCGCCCAACAGCGGAATCCGGTCGTCGCCGAGCAGTCGCGTCGGCTGGACCGCCAGCAGGCCACCGATGTAGATCAGGGCGACCAGAATCGCGAAACTCAGCCCCGGTGCCTGATCGCCCGGTGCGACCCCGTTGGCGAAAAACCGCCGGGGGCGGATGAGGACTTCTCCCCACGCGCGCACGAGCCCACTCGGTCCGCGATCACGGCCGCCGCGAGGCGTCTCAACCCACGTTGTCACGGTCGACTGGAGGGCCGGATGTCGTATCAGCGTTACTATCGACCGGCAATGGCCCCGTTACTCCGACTCACGATGCTGAGCGATTCGGTGCAGCGCGTCTGCAATCGCCTCGACGGCGGCGACGAACCGGTACAGGAAGTACAACAGCACAATCAGGAGCCCAAACCAGAGACCAAACAGGAGGTCCTGGGCGATAATCACCGCGTAGTTTAGCACGAGAACGTAAAAGACGCTGATTCCGAGAAGCCAGGTACGAGACAGCGGTTTGCGTGACCAACCGGGCATAGATGGGTATCCAATACTGTCAACAAAAATGTGTCTGTTATTCCAAGCCGAGAGTCCACGGATATTTACCTCGAGCTGGCTCCCGGTTCAGTATGGAGGAACAACTCCGTGCTGGGATTGCGATTTACAATGCCGGGGCCACTCATGCGGCTCACGATGCGTGGGAGGAGACGTGGCTCGACCGCCAGAAAGGCACCGATGACGAGCGGTTCCTCCACGGCTTGATCCAGTTTACCGCGGCCATCTACCACGCCCAGAATCGAAACTGGACGGGAGCGGTTGGCCTCGCTGACAGTGGTAGGAAGTATCTAACCGAGTTACCTTCGACCTACCGGGGCGTCGACCTCACGACCGTCCAAAGCTATCTCGAACGACTCGAAGTCGACCCCGAGCGCATCGAACGCGCCTCACCACCCGCACTCAGTTATGACGGGACACCGCTTGCAGCAGCCGATCTGGAACTCGCTGGAATCACCACGGCTGCGTCTGTACTCGCCGAGGAGTTCAAGGCCTACGACGAGGCAGTCATCGAGAATGCCATCACGTACGCCCTTGAGGAAGCGACCGAAAGTCAGACACAGTTTATTAGCCTGCTGACGACGTTCGTCGACGAGTCGACTCACCGCGCAATTGTCTACGACCGATTGGCTGCACAGATCGAGCGTCGACAGCAACAAGAACGCGACGTAGAAGGGCTGTTCGAGAAGCGAGATGATAGCTGAACGGTTGGAGCACCGATTGCGTCACCAATGGCACCAGTAGATATGGCTACTGGAAAGGAGAAAGGAACTACCTCAGTACTTCGGCTCCGCACCGGTCGTCTCGTAGATCGTCTCCATCAGCTCGTCGCGCTGGCGCTGCCACGTGTCGAGCGCAGCCGGTGTCGACGGATACCGCTCGTAATGCGCAATGAGCTTTTCGGCCAGCTGTTTGACTTTATAAAAGTCGAGAATCTGACGCCAGTAGCCGAACGAATCGATGGCGGTTCGCGCAGCCAGTAGCGGTCCCATCGACGTTTTTCCTGTGTATAGGGCCTCAGCCAATTTTTCGCCAGGCAGCGCGGCGAGCAAGCCCATCAGATCGTCGATGTCGACCGCGGTCGAGAGGATGTTGTAGACGTCGAGTCCCGCATATCGGGAACCGAAGTGGTCCATCACGCGCTCGTTGTAGTGCCAGAGCGCTTCCTCGCTTACGTCACCTTGTTCAATCGCTTTGACTGCTTGCTCGGCGGCATACTGTCCAGCATATGCGGCTCCAGCGATCCCGCCACCAGTAGTCGGATTGACGTGGGCGGCGGCGTCGCCAACGGCCATGTAGCCCGGAGCGACCGCCGAATCGTACACCCGGCGGGTCGGGAGGGCCGCGCCGAGTTTGTCGGTCACCTCGGCGTTCTCGAACTCTTCTCGATCTTTGAGGTCCTCCTTGAGATCTTCGATCATCTGCATCGGCTCTTCGTTCATCTGGAAGCCGAGCCCGGCGTTGATCGTCGTCGACGTGCGCGGGAAGTACCACAGATAGCCCGCCGCACGTTTGGTCGGTTTAAATACGAGCGCGTCGTCCCACTCGACTTCTTCGTCGACTTCGACGATCTCACGGTAGGCCGAACAGAACTGCGAGTACCGCACGTTGGTGTCGAAGGTCGTTCCCTCGAAGTCGACTTTGTCCTGCAACAGCGAGAGCGACCCCGCGCCGTCGATGACGATCTGAGCGTCGTACTCGACGTTCTCACCCTTCGATCTGCCAACCACACCGGTAACGGTGCCGTCGTCGTCCTGGATGACGTCCTGGACGACGGTGTCGTAGTGGAACTCGACGCCCGATTCCTCTGCGCCTTCGATGAGGAGTCGACCGTACTCCCAGCGGTCGATGACCGCGAGTTCGCCGGGAACCGGAATTTCGAGGACCGTGTCGTGGCTTGGGATCTCGAAGCGGCCGTGGTCGACGTCGGTGTTCGTGAACGCGGGCTCGATTTTGGATTTCGGGATCGCGCTCGGGAACTCGTTTGCCCCTTTAAGCGCGTCGCCGCAGGCGATGTGACCGGCTTCCTCGGCGTCCTTCCGCTCGATGATGACGACATCGAGGCCAGCGTTGGCGGCGGTCGCCGCGGCATAACAGCCGGACGTTCCCGCACCGACGACGGCGATGTCGTACTCGTGGGTAGTCATTGGTCGAATTCCATGCTCCGTGGCGAAAACTCTTTATCTCGAAATCAGTCGTCTCCTATCCGACGTATATCTGGTAGCGAACACACTGATTGCCGTGGGCTCCGTCCAGTCGGCATGGACCGCACCGAGCGACGACAGGCGTGGGAGGAACTGTCGGCGACGTACGCCGACCGGCGCGACCCGACCGGAACGGACGCCGACCTGATCGACGACCTGCTGGCGGCGCTACCACCGAAACCGGTAGTCCTCGATGTGGGGTGTGGCGACGGCGCGCGGACGCTGGCCAACCTCCCGGCCGGAAGCATCGGCCTCGATTTCGCCCGCCAGGGGCTCTTGCTAGCGGCCGAGACCGTCCCCGCGGCCCGGCTGGTGCAGGCCGATATGCTGTCGCTCCCACTCACCGAGGGGTCGGTCGACGGGATTACGGCCTACCACGCGGTGTTCCACGTGCCGCGGGACCGTCATCCGGCCGTCTACCGGGAGTTCGCTCGTGTCCTAGAGCCGGGCGGTAGGCTGCTGATGACGCTTCCGTCGGGGCGGTTTCAGACCGTCCGCCGTGGCTGGATGGGCGGGGAGATGTTCTTCTCCGCGCCGGGTCGACAGGAAACACTCGACCAACTCCACGAGGCCGGATTTGCCGACCTGCGGACCGAAACCGCAACCGATCCGCTGGGCTCCAGCAGCGAGTTCGTCTTTGCAACACTGGTCGAACCGAGATCCTAAGGGATTCCGCCCTCGATCGGTCCGAATCCGCTTTGCAGACCGGTCGACGTGATCCTCGATTCCACCGCGTTTGAGTTGGGACGGACAGCCAGTCGGCCGGCTCGAACATGTTTGTGTGAGTGTCTTTCGACAAGGTATTTAGTTCCAGTCACCCTAACGGGTAACTGCAAATGGTATCAACTGGAGACGCTGCCCCGGACATTTCGGCCACAGTCGGAACGAGCGACCACGAACCCTTCGAGCTCTCGGAGCACCTCGGCGACGGGCCGGTCGTGCTGGCGTTTTTCCCCGGCGCGTTCACCCCGCCGTGTTCCAACGAGATGATCGCCCTCGAAGACCACCTTGGGCGCTTCGAGGAGGCGGGTGCGACCGTCTTCGGCATCAGCGCCGACTCGCCGTTCTCCCAGGGCGCGTTCCGCGAGGAACACGGCCTCTCGTTCGATCTCGTCAGCGACATGGGTGGCGACGCCATCCGCGCCTACGACCTGGAAATGGAAATTCCCGACCTCGGGCTCTACGGCATCGCCAACCGGGCCGCGTTCGTCCTCGACGACGAGGGCACCGTGGTCTACAGTTGGGTCGCCGACGATCCCACGAACGAGCCGGACTACGACGAACTCGTCGAAGCGGCTCAGAACGCCTGAGGCCCCGTTCCGTTCTTTTTACACGCCGTCGACCGCCGACTCGATCGCGTCGGTCGCCACCTCGACCAGTCGGTCGACGTCCTCGCTTTCCGCATAGAGCCGGACGTACGGCTCGGTACCCGAAGGACGGACGAGCAGCCACGAGCCGTCGTCGAAGGCGAGCCGAACCCCGTGGTCGAGCGAGACGCTGGCCTCGGGGAACTGCTCGGGAAGCGACGTTTCGAGTTCGTCCATCGCGGTCCGTTTTCGGTCGTCCGGACAGTCGACGCTCACTTTGCGATAGGGCCGTTCGGTGATCGGCTCCCGAAGCCCCGACAGTCCCTCGGCGGCGGCCAGCCGTGTGAGGACCGCCGCGCTAGCGATGCCGTCGATCCAGCCGCCGAACGCGGGGTGGATGTGTTTCCAAGGCTCGGCGGCGAAGACTACGGGTGCCTCGGCCGCCGCGATCCTCTCGTGGAGGCTGCCGAGCCGCACACGTTTGACACGGCCACCCGCAGCCTGTACCTGCTCGTCGATCCGCGCCGAAGCGTTCGGCGTCGTCACCACGACCGGTTCGGTGTGATCGGCGTCCCTTTGGGTGGTGTATCGGCGGGTATAGTGGGCTGCAAGGATCGCGAGGACGGTATCCTCGTGGACGATTTCGCCGTCAGCGTCGACTATCACGATGCGGTCGGCGTCGCCGTCGTGGGCGATGCCGAGATCGAACGCGCCGTCGGCCAAAAGCGTCCGGAACTCCGCGAGCGTCTCGGGGGTCGGTTTGGACGGTCGGGCCGGGAAATGGCCGTCGACGGTCGCGTTGACAGCGACCACCGAGGCCCCCAACTCGCGGAGCACTTGCGGGGTCGCCACCGACGCCATGCCCGTCCCGCAGTCGACGGCCACCCGGAGGCCGTCGGGATCGGCTCCAACTCGTTGACTGTACTCGACGACCGCCTCGCGGTAGGTCGCAAGTGGGTGGCTCCGGGTCGGGGTCCTCCACTGGTCCCATGCTGTCGGCGGCGTGGGGTCCTCGACGTACTGTTCGATGATCGCCTCCTGTTCGCTGTCGAACTCCGAGCCGTCGGAAAAGAGCTTGATGCCGTTGTCGGTCGGTGGGTTGTGCGAGGCGGTGAGCATCACGCCGTGTCGACCGCGCGAGGCGAACGCCAGCGTTGGCGTTGGGACCTGTCCGATCCGAACGGGGGTACAGCCCGACGCGGCGACCCCGGCCTCGACGGCCGCTGCGAGTGCCGGGCCGCTGGTTCGGCCATCGCGGCCGACGACGATTTCCGGTGTCGACATCGATCGGGTTTCACTGACGAGTTGCCCGAGTGCCCGTCCGACCGCGAGTGCGACCGCGGGAGTGACGCGGTCGACGACGCTCCCCCGGATGCCCGCCGTTCCGAAACTAACCATACGCTACACAAGCGAGCGTCCCTTTAGAAACCGCTGGTCGACCGCACGCACCGGATCAGCGTGCTGATCGTTTATTTGGGAGGCGACCGAACCCGACAGCGATGACCGAGACCAACACCGAATTCGAGCGTGTCCGTGCACACGTGTTCGTCAGTGGCCGGGTTCAGGGAGTCTATTATCGCGCCAGTACGCGCGAGAAAGCCCGCGAAGTCGGCGTCGACGGGTGGGTGAAAAACCGATCGGACGGCCGGGTCGAAGCTGTCTTCGAGGGGGCCCAACAGGCCGTCGACGCCATGATCGAGTGGTGTCATACCGGTTCCAGTGCAGCCAACGTCGACTCTGTCGACGTGACGACCGAACCACCCGAGGATCTGGCAGGTTTCGAAATTCGACTCTAGCGATCGCTCGATGCTGTAACTGCGGGGATAACCAAAGAGGAGGGACGAAGTGACAGGGGGTGGGTGCCCAAAGGCGAGTCTGGTGTGTCGTGAACTGAACTGTCGACGTACGAACGTCACGCCTCTGGGCGGTCCATCCGGCCCACGAGCCACACAGAACGGATGGACCAGTGGATAGTGTAGACAGCCGTGACATGCGGATGTTGAATGTACGTCAAACCGAATCCGTCACTGCCCTATTCTCACCTCCGAAGTTGTCATTGTACGCCTCTATGGAGTAATGACACATATAGTTAATCCTAATATCCCACCTAGTGAGTGTTAAGAAATATATTTGTTAGTAAAGTGGTCGATTATTGATTTTTGAGACGAGTCGGCCACACGATTAGCACCACTCGCCGACGCAATAAGCGAAGCCAACAGAGAGACGGGAGCGACAACTGAACGCAGGTGGAAGATGCCGTGGCTCAGTTCGAGTTGATAAGACTAGAATGAACGAATGAACGAGTCGAGGTGGCCCCGAGACCTCGACCCGTCTCAATCAGGTCCGACCAGACCTGACAGCGAGTGGGATGGGCGCGGCAGTCTCTTGCCGACGGTGACGAGAAAAGCGTCCATGCGTCGGCATCTGGCATTAGTCGCTAAGAGGGATAAATGCACCGTCCACCGGCTGCCATCACCCACTTACTGCAGTCTCAAACACTGCTCACTCACGGCGGTCTTCGAGCGCCGGAAACCGCCCCCGAACCTCGTCGACCAGTTCAGGGTCGACGGTGGCGGTACACACCGCGGGTTCGGCGCCCGTGCTACAACAGGTGGTTCCCCACGGATCGTACACCGTCGACCGGCCACAGAGTGTCGACTCGGCGTCGGGGAACGTTCCCGACCCGTTCGTAGTCGCCACATAACAGAGGTTCTCGATGGCCCGCGCCCGCCCGAGCGTTTTCCAGTGTTCGACGCGCGGGTAGGGCCACGCGCTCGGAACGACGATCAGTTCGGCACCGCGGTCGACCAGCCGCCGGTAGAGTTCGGGAAACCGTAGATCGTAACAGGTCGTTATGCCGACGGTGAGTCCCTCGAAGTCGACCGTCGGAAGTCGCTCGCCGGGCTCCAACAGCCTGGACTCAGCCGAGTCGTAGCCGAACAGGTGGTGTTTCCGATACACCGCGCGCTGGCTGCCATCACGGTCAAAAAAGACGGCGGTGTTCGCATACCCCGTCTCGCTGGGAACCTCGTAGCCCGCGGCGGCGCTGGCCGCGAGGTCTTCAACGGTCGTTCCGGCGACCAGTCCCACGTCGTTGTTGGCGGCCAGCGAGGCGAGACGATCGAACAGCGGGTCGTCGAGTCCCACAGCGTGCGTCGCGTACTCGTCGAAGGCGAAAAAGCCGACTACGAACTGTTCGGGCAGAACGACCAGATCACTTCCCTCTGCGGCGGCCGCCGAAACGGCGGTTTCCGCCCGCGAGAGGTTTTCCTCGACTGCGCCGGGTTCGATCTCGATCTGGGCGAGCGCGAGTTTCATCTCAGGGGTCCGATTCGATATCCGCGCGGAGTGCGTCCTCGAGGTTGTCGATCTCGCGGTCGAGGTTTCGCTTGAAAAAGCGTTCGACGCCGGGCAGTCGACCGTCGACGATGAACTCGTTGGCCAGTGTACAGCCGCCATCGGTTTCCGTGATGGTGTGTTCTCCGGTTACGTTCAGTGCCTTCGAACGGCCCGAAAACTTCACGCGATGGGGCGGCTCTCGAACCACGTCTTGGGTTTTGACCTGAACCGTCGAGTTGACGAGTGGAATCGGCAGTTTGACGTGCCAGATCGCCCGGTTGTCACCGCGGAGCTCGTAGGAGTCGACGACGCTGATCGCGCCGGCTCGTTTTTCGGGGTCGGCAATGAACTCCCAGATGCGGTCGCCGGGAACATCGAACTCGAAGGTCCGTGAGACACGGACAGTCATTAGTACGGAATCGGCATGCAGAAGCAAAAAGGCCACCGAAGCAGGCGAACGCGAATCGTTACTGCGGTGTGACTCGCCACGTCGTCGACTTCGCGCGGCTCCACTTTTCGATCTGGACATCGTCGGACTTCTCTGCGAGCTGCGGCAGCCGGACACCGACCTGCTTTGCGGAGAGCCCAATGGCCTCGGCGATGGTTTTCGCCCGGAAGTAGCGCTCACCACGCGAGACGCTATCGCGGAGATACGCGACGATCCGCTGTTCCTCGTCGGTGTAGGTAGTCATTGGTCACGTATAGGGCTGTGACGGGCTTAACAATTGCGTCCCATGACTGCCGACAGAACAGTCTGCCCGCGAGACTGTCTACTCGTAAAGGTGAATCGCGACTACACAGAGGCTCGCCGTTATCATTGCGGCTGCAAAGCCCCACGCTCGAAGCAGCTGTGTCGAGCCTGCAAACATGACGAGCGCGCCCACGACTGCGAGCACGCCAACGGCCATCGAGATCCCGATCGCTTTGTCGGAGTCGACTGATCCGGTTTCCATGCAGGAGGGTTCGACGGTGGACACTTAATGGTATTCGTCCGCACGTGACGGTCGACGCGAGAGAAAACAAAAAAGTCGGTCGACTACCGGATTTCGACGTGTTCGGACTCCTCGTCGAGCGCGAGGTTGGCGGCGATCTCGGCGTTCCGCATGGCGTACTCGGCGGTCTGTTGGAGGCTGACGAGCACTTCGCGGATGCGAAGCAGTTCCGTGTTCGAGAGCTCGGGAAGGTCTTCGAGAATCTCCTGTTCGCGGTCGGCGATCTCGTAGAACATGTAGCGGCACTTGATCGTCAGATCGTAATCCCGCTCGACGACTGCCCGCACCGCCAGCGCTGTCATCTCGTCGACTTGGTCGGTGAACTCACGGATGCGGCGCATCGTCGAACTGTCGATGTCGAGTTCGTCACCGCCAGCATCGATGACGATCTCGGCGATATCCTCGGCGTTGTCCGCGGTGAGTTCGAGGTTTTTGGCGACCGACCGGTAGCCGATCAGTGGGAAACTCGAATCCAACCCCACCGCGCGACAGAGATTGGGGTTCTGGTAGGCCGTAAAGATCAGCCGAAGCAAGAGGACGAAGATCTTGTTCGCCTGTCGCTCGCGGTTGAGCGCCCGCTGGGCGAGGTCGGTGTTGCCGTGGGCCAAGGCCTTGATAGCTTCGCCGCGCATCGTGCTACCGGTGTTTTCGAGTCGTTCGAGCAGGTTGTCGAGCGTGAAATCCTCGGGGTCGACCGAACACCGGATCGCAATGGACTCGGGTGTTTCTTCGATCACGCCGAGGCCCATGAGTTGGGTTTCGGCTTTATATACCGCGTTGATGTGTTCGGAGTCGAGCGCGCCCGATTCCTTTCTGACGTGGATGACGCGTCGACCGAGCACGTACTGGGCAACGATCGCGCGTTCGAGCGCGCCAGCATCGAGGTTGTCGGCGTGGATGATCGCCTCGCTTTCCTCGGTGCTTGCGGACTCGGGCAGAACGGTGAGGGTGCCCTTCCCACCCATCCGAATCGATACCTCGTCACCCTTCTCGACGTTGTGTTCTTTGGCCCACTGGGCTGGCAGCGTCATCGCCAGCGTCGACGGACCCAACCGTTGGACTTTCCGCGTTTCCATACCCTTTCTGAGCTTCGTATCTCCTTAATCTTGTCTATACTCTTGGTATCTGTGTGGCAAAATGCAGAAGACATGTACATCTGTGAAATATCGGTATGTGATTGAGTACCGATAGCCGACACCCGAGCGCTACACGATTTTCATCATCCGCCGTTCGAACCGGCCGACCCTGACTTTTCGCCACCCGCGAAGTTCCTCGTCGAGTTCGGGGTCGTCGGTGTCGACACGAAGCACCGAAATTCCATCGAGTTTGGCGCGTGAAGCAACGATCTCGACCGAACAGCGGCGGATCACGGCGGGCGAGAGCTGTGGGTTCCCCCGGCCGAAAACGAACCCCTGGCCGCCGATCGGCGAGACGACAATGACGTTGTCGTCGCCCAGCGCGTCGAGAATCTCGGATTCGCTGGCGTCCAACGCCACCACCTCGCCATCGCGCCAGACGTCGACGCCGATCGGCGACCCATCGAACCCCAGCGCCGATTTGATCGCGCCGACCGTCGAGCCAGGGCCGAGCACGTACGTGCGAGACGGGTCGACGCCGTCGGCGATGCCCGCGGCCAGCGAGTCGACCGTGCCGCCGCCGAGCTGTTTCGACGACTGGAGCTCGTCGGTCACCGGCACCCACGCGACCGCCCGGAGCTCCGGACTGACTTCGCCCGCTCGGTAGTCGTCCTCGTCGATATCCATCACCTCGCGTCGCTCGGTTCGGTCGAACGAGACGACGATGTCGGCACAATCCTCGGGCGAAACGGCAAACACCGACGAGTAGACTTTGACGCCCGCGGGCACACCGAGCATCGGGATTTCGGTTCCGTCGAGCGCCTCGGCCACGTCGGCCGCAGTCCCATCGCCACCGACGAACACGACGAGGTCGACCGACTCGCTGCAGAACGTCTCGACGGCGACCATCGTATCGTCGGCTGTCGTGGTCGATCGTTCGTCCGGTTCATAAACAACAGTCGGCTCGAAGCCAGCGGCCCGAACCACCGAGTCACCCAGCGGTTCACCAGCGGTCAGGAGGTCAGTCTCGGGTGCGAGTTCGGCCAGTCGGTCGAGCGCGCGGCGAGCGCGGTCTGGGGCTCGCGGAGTCGCCCCGCGGCTGCGGGCTTCGTCGACCTTCCCGTCGGTGCCTTTGAGACCGACACGACCACCCATTCCGGCGATCGGGTTGACGACGAAACCGATTCGCATAGCTACTCACAGGTTCGGGGACGGAAAAACACGGCGACACGTTCGAGACGACGTTGGGCCGACTACTTGGGGCCGCCGTCAGTGAGGGTGCGTCGACGACTGAGGATATCGGTTGCGTAGCCTTCGACCTCGTCGACGTGTGGGCGGTTTCCGGACCGGATCTCGGAACAGAGCTGGTCGGCGAGGCGAGTCACGTCCAACCCGGTACCCTCGGTGGCGACCCGGCGGAACGTCGGCCTGTACATCGGTGCGACTCGTTCGCCCACCTGATCGAGCGAGGCGTTGGTGACACACTGGACCTGTTTGACGGCTTCTTCGGGACGCATACACAGTGGGCTACGATGGCCCTGTATAAGTATTTACTCGGATTCGAAACTGAGTAAATAATAGCAGTACTTGCGAGATCGTTGTCTGATTTTCACCGGGACAACCGAGGCCAATAGGGAATAATCGGGGGCTATAGGTGAAATCAGTGTTCACTACGTGTGTGACCACTACTAACGACCGACGGGTAGCCGTCGCCGAGCGCGCCGCAACCGCCGGCGCGGAGCTTGCCTTCGAGCAGTTTCGAACCGGAATCGCTGCCGAATCCAAGTCCTCGGAGACGGATCTCGTCACTGAGGCCGACCGAGAAGCGCAAAAACGCGTGATCGAGGTCATTCGGACCGAGTTCCCCGACGACACGATCGTCGGCGAGGAGGACGACGCCCGCAAAACCGTCCCCGAAGAGGGTGCTGTCTGGATTATCGACCCAATCGACGGCACCAACAATTTCGTCGACGGGATCCGCATCTGGGGGACTGCGGTCGCGGCCGTCGTCGACGCCACACCGATTGCCGCGGCGGTCGTCCTCCCGGCGCTCGGCGATACGTATACGGCCGACGAGAGTGCCGCCTACCGCAACGGCACCGAGATCAGCGTCAGCGAGACTAAAACGGCGAAGCTGTCGACGGTCGCGCCGACACTCTGGTGGGAGACCGACAACCGCGAGGCGTACGCCGCGGCGACCCGCGAGATCGTCCACCGGTTCGACGATATGCGACGGTTTGGCTCCGCACAGGCCACGCTGGCGCTGGTCGCCGACGGCTCAATCGACGGCGCGCTCAGCGATCTCGCGGCGTATCCGTGGGACAGCGTCGCCGGCGTCCACCTGGTCCGACAGGCCGGTGGCACCGTGACCGACGTCGACGGCGAGCGGTGGCGACACGATTCGACCGGGCTCGTGGTCTCGAACGGCGCGATTCACGAGGCCGTACAGGCGGCGACCGACGGCATCGTCGATCGGTAGCAGCGACCAGCCAGGAGACCGGAACGCTCAATTTGCCGACCACCACATGCAATAGCAATGGCAACCGTCTCCGAGCGGCTCGATACCTCCCCCGAACGGCTGTGGATCGGTAGCGTTGGCACCCTCATCTTCGCTACTGTCGTCGGCTCGCTACTGTTTCGTGACCTGGTCTACGGGCGGTTTCTTTGGCAGTATTTCTGGGGGCCGGTCGTCGCCGACGGCAACGGGGCGACCTGCGCGATCCGGTCGGGCGGTGCGGTCGAGTTCGGCGGAAGCGAAACTTGTGCCCAGGCCGAAGCCGCCGGCGAGATCGTCGCCTATCCGGGCTACACGGTCGTCTCCGAGATCGGCTACATCGTCATCCTGCTGTTCACACTGTTCGGCGTGCTTCTCCTGCTGCGTCGGCTCGATCTCGGGACCGACCGTAAGTTCTTTTACGCGCTGTTTCCGTTCATGCTGTTCGGCGGGGCGCTCCGGACGATCGAGGACGCCGGGGTTGCGGCGGTCCGAGCCGGTGCAGAGCCACTGGTCGCCTTTCCCGCCAGCGCGCTGATCATCAGCCCGTTCATCTATTTCACGATGTTCGGACTCACGCTGGCTGCCGTGCTCGTCAGCGTCCGACTCGAATCGGCGGGCTACGTCGACGGCTACGAGTATCCGCTCGCAGCAATCGGGACCGCGCTCGTCGTTGGCTCGGTGGGGTACCTCACGTATCTCGGAGCAACGACGGATTACGTTTCGATCTACCCGCAGGTGCTGGCTGTCACGCTCCTCGGAGCGACCCTCTCGGCGCTGGTCACCTGGAAACTCGTCGGCGCGAGCTACCCGGAACTCAACGTCGGAACCGGGGTTATCGGTGGCGTCGTCATCTGGGCGCACGCCGTCGACGGGATGGCGAACGTCGTCGGCCTCGACTGGATGCCGGCGCTTGGGGCGGGCAATAACCTCGTGCCAAAACACCCGGTCAACGGCGCGATCGTCGAGTACACCGGCCGGTGGCTTCCCGAATCGATTCTTGCGGTGACCGGCGACGCCTGGCCCTTCCTGGTGGTGAAACTCGCGGCGGCAACGTTTCTCGTCTGGATATTCAACGAAGAGCTGTTCGACGAGTCACCACGGTACACGATCCTGTTGCTCGTGGCAGTGGTCGCGGTCGGCCTCGGACCGGGAACCAGAGATATGCTGCGAGCAACGTTCGGTATATAACTAGTCGGTGACTACTCGTCGGTCTTGCCGTTCGAGTCGACCGTGATCACCGTACAGTCGAGTTTTTGACGGAGATACGAGCCGATGTCCGGATCCGACAGGAGTTTGCGGACCATTCGTTGCCACCTGGTGGCCTGTTTTGAGCCGATAACAACGACGTCTGCTTTTTCGGCGGCGATCTCTTCGAGAATGGTCTCTTCGACCAAAAACCCCTTGCGGACGACGTATCGGACCCCATCGAGCTGGCCGTATTCGGTTTCAATCGCGCGTTTGAGATCAGTTCGGCTGACGTGGTTGCTGTCATGATACAGGTCGACGTGGAGCACCGAGAGTTCGGCCCCGCGGTCGTTGCTGATGCGGATCGCTTCGGAGAGTGTCGCCTTCGAGTGAGCGGTGAGTGGATAGCGGACCGGGACCACGACAAGGGTCATCGAATTCAATTCACCTGGCGGCGGCAAAGAGGCTATCGTTCTGTACGCACAGGAAGTCAAATCGATATAACACGGAGATCGAGGTCACCGAAAACTCGGGTTACAGCGATCGTATTAACGACCTATTCGAGCTCGAAGGCGACTTCGACTTCCGCCTGATACTCTCGGTCGTCGACGGTCGCGAGCTCAACACCGAGCTCTTCGACTTCGATCCAGTGGACGTTATCGAGTGTCGCTTCGGCGCGGTCGATCGCGTTGTCTACGGCGCTATCGAAACTCTCGGTGCTTTTGCCGATCAGGGTTACCTTCTTATGTACCATCGCACCTCTCGGTTCGACGTACTCCCTCAAAAAACGACCGCCAGGAGGAGTCGACGAGTCGGGTGGCCTACGCTGACGCGAGCGTGGTATCGGGGTGGACGACCTCAAACTCGTTGTTGTCGTCGTCCTCGATACCGATAATCGCCCAGTCGTACGGCGGTTTGGTTGACCGAAGATACTCACGTAACGCCCCTGTACACGGCATCCACGTGACGAAACATCGAAGCTGCGGGCCGTCGTCGGATTCGTCTCCGAGAATAGCCTCGGGCTCGGTGGCGTCGTCTGCACACAGCGGTGTCACACGGACTCGCCGCCACTTTCGTTCGGCGATGAACTCAGTTCCCTCTTCACTGAGGGCGTAGCCGAGCCGTCTGAACACGGTTCTGGCCTCTTCGGTCGGTGGTATGGTAACAGGGGCCATCCGGTTGAGCGTACGTCATCACCCATGATAAATGTTGCCACACTATAACACTAAAAAGGGGTTACTCGTGGGCTGCGTCCCATTCATCGGGTTTGCGGACGTTCGGACACTGATTGCAGACGATCCGGCCCATCGTGTCCATCGCGTTGTCGACCGTCCCACAGACGCTACAGTAGTACCCCCAGCGTTCGGTCGCTTCCTGGTTCGCGTAGACGGCATAAAACGGGCCTTCGGCCCCCCGTTCGGTGTCGCTCCGGTCGACATAGAGCGTTCCGTCCGACTCGACAGTCAATGGTTCGAGATCCATACTAGCCGAACGGCCGCAGATGGTAAATGTGTGGTCCCTACGTCCGGAAACTCTCGCCACAGCCGCATTCGGAGACGATGTTCGGGTTTTCGACGTGGAACCCGGCGGCTTGGAGGCCGTCTTCGTATTCGAGTCGACTGCCGCCGATGTAGTTGATACTTGCAGGGTCGACGAACACGCGAAGCCCGTGATGGACCGTCACCGTGTCGTCGGCTTCGGGTTCGGTGTCAAACCGCATTCCATACGACAGTCCCGCACAGCCGCCTTGTTGGACGAACAGCCGAAGCCCACCAATGTCTTGATCCATTCCTTCGCTGTCCATTAGCGCGAGCGCCTTTTGTGCGGCCAGCTCGGAAACCTCTACGGCGGGCTCCGGTCGTCCGTCGACGGTTTCCGTACTCATACGTGCATCTCTGTCGTGGAGCTTGTTAACTGTGACGACGAGATGTAATCAAAACCAGTTCCAATCTGGGAATACAGAGAGAGGTAGTCGACCCCTACTCGTTTGAGAGTCATTGCTTTAGACAGTAGTCGACTCCTACTCTGATGAGAACCGTCGCCGAACACTTTCGGCGTGGGCCTCCAACCCCTCGGCGTCGGCGAGCGTCGTGATCGTCTTCGAGAGATCCTCGAGACTCGCCTCGTCGAGCCGTTGGACCGTCGTCGACCGGACGAATGAGTCGACTGAGAGGCCGCCAAAGCGCTTGGCCCCGCCGTTCGTCGGCAGGACGTGGTTCGTGCCCGAGGCGTAATCGCCTGCGGCGACCGGCGTGTACGGACCCAAAAAGACGCTTCCCGCGGAGTCGATCCGATCGAGCAGCGCCTCGTCGTCGGCAGCCTGAATCGAGAGATGTTCGGCGGCGTACTCCTCGGCGAACAGCACTGCTTCGGACATCGATCGCGCGAGTAGGACACCACTAGCGTCGTTAGTCAATGCCTTCTCGATAGTGTCACTTCGCTCGCGGTCCTCGATCTGCTGGTCGACGGCCGCGCTGATCGCCTCGGCGGTCGCCTCGTCGTCGGTCACCGCAACGACCGAGGAACTGGGGTCGTGTTCGGCCTGTGCGACGAGATCGCTGGCAACGAACGCAGGATCGGCCGTCTCGTCACAGACGACCAGCACCTCGCTCGGACCGGCCAGAAAGTCGATTTCAACCGTACCCTGGACAGTGGCTTTGGCTGCAGTCACCCACTTATTGCCCGGCCCGACGATCTTGTCGACCGAGTTGACCGTCTCGGTTCCGTAGGCCAACGCGGCGACTGCCTGTGCGCCACCGACCGCATAGATGGCGTCCGCACCTGCTTCGTGGGCGGCCGCAAGCGTGACAGGATTCATTGGATCCGCCGGCGGGGTAGCGACCGCGACGTGGTCGACGCCCGCGATTTTGGCGGGAATCACGCCCATTAGGACGCTCGATGGATAGGCCGCAGTGCCGCCGGGAGCGTAGACGCCGACGCGCTCGATCGGGCGGTAGCGTCGGCCCAACTCGCGGCCGTCGAACGACTGTCGCCAGTCGTCGGGGATTTGGTGTTCGTGAAACTCGCGGATGTTGTTGGCGGCCGTTTCGATCGCGGCGATAATCTCGTCGTCGACCTCCTCGTGGGCACGCTCGGCGAGATCGGTTACGTCGAGATTGCCGACCTCGACGTTGTCGAACTCGGCTGATAGCTGGCGGAGGGCGACATCTCCTTCCTCGCGGACACGGCCGATGATCTGCTCGGCATCGCTTCTGGCCGACTCGATCCCCGCGTCGCGCTCGAAGAAAGCGACGCGCTCGTCGGGCGAGAGATCCGCAATAACTCGGTAGCTCATGGCTCGGCTTCGACTGGCTGGTGAAAAACCGTTTCCATCCGGGTGGCAGTAGCTGATTCCTTAGGCGCTGTAGCCCTCGCCGTCGACCGGGCCCGCGAACGTGGTGTAGAGGAACTTGAAGTACCACAACACGAGCAGCAAGACGGGAAGTCCCAAGATCGTGGTGAGGTTGAGCGCGAGCGGTGAGACGATGGCGGCCTCGATGGTCAGCCCGCTCGCGGGGTAGATCGTCGGGTACAGCAGCGTAGCGACGAGCCCGACCAAGAGGAACGAGAGCCCGAACGTCGACCCGAACCACAGGTGGTGTCGACCCGTTCGGGCGGCCGCGATTCCGCCGACGCCGAAGACGACACTGGCGAGAACAATCGCGACTGCCGGTATCGTCACCAGGAGTGTGCGAACATCCGTGGGATTGAGCCAGTAAACGACACCGAGAAGTACGACAACGCCACCGAGATAGGCGATTGTCGAGATCGTACCGTATCGGACCATGTCGTCGGCCAGCGAGCCGCTCGTTTTGCCGGCGATAAACGCCGCCCCGCTCGTCAGACAGAGTGCAACCAGTCCGACGCCGGTCAGGAGGCTTGGAAGGCTGAGAACGGCCGTTCCGAAGGTCCAACTGCCGACGAGCATCCCGAGCAGCAGTGGGGTGACCGTACTTCCGAAAACGAACAGTTGGTCACAGCGCCGGTGCCACTCGGGTTCCTCGCGCTGTTCACGAAGTTCGGGAGCAACCCCTCGAAGGAGCAGCACCATCACGATCGCAATAGCCAACAGATACCGCTCGCTCAACAGCCGTGAGTAGATCGCAGGGAACGCCGCCAACAGGGTGGTCCCGAAGGCGACGAGCCACACCTCGTTGGCGTCCCAGATCGGCCCGAACGCCGACAGAAGCGTTTCGCGGTCGTGTTCGTCGCGAGTCGCGTACAGCATGCCAATCCCGAAATCCATCCCATCGAGCGCGACGTACATCGCCAGCGTGAACATGACAACCCCGAACCAGACGGTCGGCAGCGAGTCGACCAAATAGCTATCGACCGGAATGAGGAGCGGCTCAGTCATCGCCGCCCACCCATGGGATCTGCGGTCGACCGGACTCCTCGCGCTCGCGGACACCCATCCGTTCGAGCTCGCCCTCGATCATCCACTTGAGAACGAAGCCGAAGGCGATCATGAGGACGATGTAGAGAACGACGAATGCGACGAGCGTTCCCGTCGCTTCAGCACCCGTAAGGGTCGTCGAAACCGCATCACTGGTTTTGAGCTCGTCTTGGATCACCCAAGGCTGTCGACCGATCTCGGTGACGTACCAGCCGGTCAACAGGGCCACGAATCCGAGTGGGCTCGCGAGCATCATCGCCTGTAAATGGCGGGTACTCTCGCCGAGTTTGCCCTTTCGCAGGAGGTTCCCACCCCAGAAGGCGAGGCCGATAAAGAGGAATCCAAGACCGACCATCGCGCGGAACGACCAGAAAACCAACGCGACGGGTGGGTTCTCGTCGTACTCGTGTAAGCCGGTGACTTCCGCGTTGAAATCACCGCCGCTCGCGAGGAACGAGCCAACAGCCGGAAGGCTGATCGTAAACAGGTTGTCCGTCCGTGGATCGGTCAACGCATCGAAACTTTTCGGGATCGCAATCAGGTGGAGGTCGGCCTGGCCGGTATCGTAGTGGGCCTCCATCGCGGCGAATTTTTGTTCTTGCGTTTCGGCAACGTGTCGACCGTAGGCGTCACCGTGGATCGCCTGAAACGGAGCCGTAACGAGCAGTAGCACGACCGCGACACGCAGCGCCGTGTTCCATGCCTCCGACTCACGGTTTCGCCATACGAAGTAGGCCGCGATGCCAGCGACCATGAGCGTGACAGAGATCACCGAGGCGTTAATCATGTGGACGTACATCCACGGCATCCGTGGTGTGAGAAAGGCAGCAACCGGATCGGTTAGTTGAGCGATCTCCATGCCGTTTCGCTCGATCATCTCGTAGCCCTGGGGCGTCTGCATCCAGCCGTTGACGACGAGAATCCAAAAGCCCGAGAGCCACGCGCCTGCACCGGTGAGTATCGACGAGAGGATGTACGTTCGGTCGGAGACCTTCTCACGACCGAACAGCAGCACGCCGAGGAAAACCGCTTCGAGGAAGAAGGCCATTTTGGCCTCGAACGCCAGCGGCCCACCGATTAGCTCGCCAGCGACCTCGGAGAACACCGGGAAGTTCGTCCCGAACTGAAAACTCATCGGAATGCCAGTGACCGTCCCCATCACGAAGCCGACCGCGAACACCTTGATCCAAAACTCTCTGAGTTTGGTGTACTCGGGATTGTCACTGGTGACGTCTTTCCACGTGAAGTAGGCAATAAACGGTGCCAGCCCGATCGAGAGCGCTGCAAACAGGATGTGAACCGTTATCGTCCAACCGAACTGGACCCTGCTTGCCAGCTCTGGTGACAACATCAGACCGGTTTGTGCGACCTCGAACACGTTTGTGACGAGAACATCAGGGACAGGAATCATATAGTTCTGTACTCATCACGAATATGGGTTCTTCAGCCATATAGATTTAGATCCGATTCCCATAAACTGAGAATAGTTGTGGGTGAAAAATGATACACTATCAGTAATTGAAATGGAGAACACCGCGCTCGCAGTCGGCGTGCGATGTGACTGTGGTACCGATGAGTATCTCCAGGAAGGTACTGCGTTTTCAAACGAATTCTCGCGGCGGTCAACTCCGAAACCGAGACGGTTTATCTCTGACACTCAGTCGTCGCTTCCGATCTCCGTGTCCGCGTTACCGTCGACGCTGGTGTCGACGCTGACTGGATCGGCCAGGCCGTGGACGAGTGCGGTTTCGGTTTCGGTATCGAACAGGTGGAGCTGCGATTTATCGAACACGACCGAGAGAGCCTCGTTTTCGGCCACCTCTGTGCCCGGGTCGACGTTCATCAGGATCTGGCCGCTGGCACTGGGGTCTTCCATATCGACCGTTTCACCCTTGCTGGTGACGAGATAGACGAAGATCTCGTTGCCCATCGGCTCGATGACGTCGGTGTAGGCCTCGATCGTCCGAGTCACGTCGCCAACGGCCTCGTCGACCGGAATCACGTGTTCCGGTCGCACGCCGAGTATCACCTCTTGGCCGGGTGAGACCCCAATCAACTCGGGGTCGAACTCGACGTCGCCGTGGCCCGAGTCCGAGCGGAATCCATCCGAAGTTATTTCGCCCCGAATGAAGTTCATCGCGGGCGACCCGATGAACCCAGCCACAAAGCGGTTGGCTGGCTCGTGGTAACACTCCAGTGGGGGGTCGATCTGTTGGAGTCTGCCGTCGTTGAGGACGGTGATCCGATCCGACATCGTCATCGCCTGGGCCTGGTCGTGGGTGACGTAGACGATTGTGGTGTCCAGCTTGTTGTGGATGCGCTGGAGTTGGGTCCGCATGTGGACCCGTAGCTCGGCGTCGAGATTCGCAAGCGGTTCGTCCATCAGGAACACGTCGGGTTCTCGGACGATGGCGCGGGCGATCGCAACGCGCTGGCGCTGGCCGCCGGACATCTCGGTGGGCATCCGGTCGAGCATCCCCGAAAGCTGGACGGTGTCGGCGGCCTCCTCGACGCGCCGATCCATTTCGTCTTTGTCGACCTTGCGCAGCTGGAGGCCGAACGAGATGTTGTCGTAGACGTTCTTGTGGGGGAACAGCGCGATGTTTTGGAACACCATCGCGATTCCCCGATCCTTCGGCGGGAGGTTGGTTACGTCGCGACCGCCGATCTCGACAGTGCCACTGGTAGGTTTTGTCAACCCTGCGATCATCTCGATCGTGGTCGACTTCCCGCAGCCCGAGGGGCCGACGAGCGTGACGAACTCGCCGTCTCGGATCTTGAGGTTCATGTTTTCTACCGCTACATCGCTGCCGTACTCTTTTCTAATTGCATCTAGTGTGATGGTTGCCATTATTCTTTCAGTGCTCCGGAAGTGAGTCCGCTGACGATCTTTTCTTGGGCGATGACGACCAGGATCGCCACGGGAACGACCGCGACGATGCTAGCCGCCGCCATCAGGTCGTACCGGACCTGGAACTGCGACTGGTAGGAGATGATGCCGTCGACGATCGGGGCCCAGTCGCGGGCCTCGGTGCCGGTCATCAAAAACGAGAAGAAGAACTCGTTGTAGACCGCAATGAACGTCAAAATTCCTGCCGTGGCAACACCCGGCGCCGAAAGCGGGACGATGACGCGGAACAGCGCGCCGAGCCGCGTGGTGCCCTCGATCCGGGCGGCGTCTTCGAGGCCGTCGGGGATCTGGCTGTAGAACGTCGTCAGGATGAAGATCGCCAGCGGCATGAAGATCGCACTCAGCGGGATGACGACGCCGCCGGGGGTGCTGTAGAGTTCCGGCGGCGTGAGTCCCAGGAAGGCGATCTGCTCGGTGAAGAGCTGGAACAGTGGGATGAAGAAGGCCGCCGGTGGGAAGAAGCTGATCACCAGGACGGTCAACAGCAGCGTCCGCTTGCCCCGGAACTCGAGTCGACCGAAGGCGTAGCCCGCGAGACTGGCGATCAGGAGGACGAAGACCGTCGTCAGCGTCGCAAACACGAAGCTGTTGAACAGGTAGAGATGCAGGGGGATCTGCTGGAAGATCTCGACGAACGAACTGGGGTCGAAGCCGGTCGGAAGCAAGCCGACGCCCTCGGTAACCCGGCCGCTGTCGGAGAGGGCGATCATCAACAGCCAGTAGAGCGGGAACAAGGTGGTAAACAGGAAGAAGATCACCACCACGAAGAACATCGCGCGGTAGACCTTCTTCGGGTTCTCGATGGCGCTGTCGACCCAGTCTGTCAGCGGGCCACGCCGTTCGTCTTTCTGTTGGGATTGTTGACTCATTGGTAACTCCCCTTCGGACTGAGTTTGAGGGCGACAAGATAGACCAGAATCACGAGCGCGATGATCGTCGCCGTGAGGAACGCGACTGTCGCGGCCGAGGCGTAGGCCTGCGTGATACCGAACATGGTGTCGACCACGAGACACGAGAGTGACGGAACCGTGCCACAGCCCGCTCCTGAGGCTTCGATGATCCCGTAGATCCGCATCGCGTCGATGGTGCGGAACAGCATGGCGACCATCAGCGCCGGAAAAATGAGGGGCAAGGTGATGTGGCGGAACCGTTGCCACGGCGTCGCGCCCGCGACTTCGGCGACGTCGTAGAGGCTCTTGTCGATGCTCTGCATCCCCGCGAGGATCAACAGCGCCATGAACGCCGAGGTCTTCCAGATGTCGGCGACCGTGACGATGGCGAACGCGTCGGTGCTGCTGGTCAGCGGGTTCGAACTGAACAGGCCGATCGACTGCAGCGGTTCGGACAGGAAGCCGACCGAGGGGTTGAACAGCAGGAAAAACAGCATTCCCTGAATGACGATGGGGATCGCCCACGGGAGGATGATCGCCACGCGAACCCAGCGTCGACCGCGGTACTCCTTGGACATGATGTAGGCCTGTCCGAAGCCGATCAGCGTCTCGAAGACGACGCTGATCACCGCGAACGCCAGTGTGACCAGCAGTGCCTGCCGGAAGAACGGGGTGCCACCAGTGAAATCGATCAGCGGTCGGGAGAGCAGGGGGTTCTGGTTGGTGAGAACGTCGACGTAGTTGGCGAGGCCGACGAACTCGCCGGTTTTGGCCGCCTCGAAGAGGTTGTCGGCGTACAGCGACACCCGGAACGTGCGCCACAGCGGCCACAGCGCGATCGCCGTCAACACCAGAAACGCCGGTGTAAGCAGGAGGTAGGCGTAGGCCTGCTCGCTGAGGCCTTCCATCCAGTTGAGGGTGCGGGAAATCGGGTTCCAGTCGACTCCCTGCTGTTGCTGTTGCTGTTGTTGTTCAGTCGCCATGGTCGACTCCTGTGGAATCCGGGGGATGTGTGGTATGGTGGGTTATCATGGTTAGATCGTCTCCAGATCGATGAACGCGGTTTCCAGCTCCGCCATCGCGTCTTCGGGCTCTTTTCGGCCCTGGAGGGCGTCGTTGATCTCTTGGTAGGCCTGCTGGGACTGCTGGGACCACACCGGCGTCACCGGGCGGGCGACGGCGGAGTCGCCAGCCAGTCGCAGCGTCTCGGTGAACTCGCCGTACGAGGGGTGGTCACCGGCCAGGCTCTCGACGTAGTCGGGTTCGTGGGGGAGAAACCCCGGCCCGTTGAGCTGTTCGGCCTGGACCGGTTCGGAGTGGAAGGCCCGCACGACTTCCAGGGTCGACTCCATGTCGGCAGTGTTGGGGTTGACGCCGACGAGCCAGCCGCCCAGCGCGGCGATGGAGCCGCCGAGTTCGGGGTAGGCGGCCTCCTCCTCGGGAACGCCGTAGGGCATCGGCATCACGCCCAACTCCTGGTCATCGCTGAACCCATCTGCGGCCAGCCCGATGGTGTACACCCAGTTTCGCATCGCCACGGCGTTGGAGTCGCCGACGAACGCGCCGTCGGTCTGCTGTTCGGTCCAGCCGAACACCTCGGTGGGCGAACACTGGGTGATGTCCTGGCTCGCCGCGTCGCTGCCGGTAACCAGATCCCGGCCGACGTTGAGCGCCTCGATCACCGGCTCCTCGCTGACGGTCACCGGCCGGTCGCCGACGGGGCCGAACAGGGTGTCCAATCCCCCAAAATAGGCCCCGCCGTAGCCGGACATGAGTTCGTTGAACGTACAACACGACAGCCCGGAGTAGCTGTCTGCCTGCCAAACGTAGCCGTACTCGACATCCGACTGCTCGTGGACCTCGGCGACCGCGGCGCTCCAGGTCTCCCAGGAGGGCGGGTCGGTCGACCAGCGGTCGAACTCGCTGTCGGAGTAGCCCGCCTCCCGGAACAGGTCCTTGCGGTACTGCATCGTCGGGAAGTCCGGGAAGAAGGGCAACGCCCACATCTCGCCGGTGTCGGGGTGGCTGCCGGTTTCGACGAGCATCTCGAAGCTGTCCGAGCGAACTTGGTCGATAAACGAGCTGTCGAGTTCGGCTTCGAGGTTGACGATGCTCTCGCGGACGATAAACGGAATCGTCCACCCGTTGTCCATCACGAAGATGTCCGGGGAATCTTGTTGAGCATCGAGCAGCGTGACGATCTCTTCGGCCCGTGCGCCCGTTTCCTCAGGCCCGGCAGTGATTTCAATACTGATCTCCTCAGGAACGCCAGCGTCATGGAACGCCGCCGGGTCGAAGGTCTGTGCGATGGCCTGGTTGCCGAGAATCTCGACACCCGCCGTTTCGCCCGACGCATAACAGCCCGCCAGTGAAGCCATCCCGGCCGTTCCGGCTGCCTGGATGAATCGGCGTCGGGATACTGACCTCGTAGGTGACGTTCGGCCATTTATTTTTTCCTTTACCATTGTGAATAGATGTCTAGCATGATTAATAATAAAAATTATTGCTGTCAGTTTCACAGTCGTCTCTCATTCTATGGTCATCGGGACAGTCATCCCATTTTCGACCGGTTCAGCAGATATCAACGAACACGACAAGAGCCGCACACGACCGCTATCGAATCGAAGAGTGAGACCGATACGGCGAGGAATACACACCGAAAACAGTACGATATGTCAGCTGCCGACGAACGGGTGAGGCGGCGGCCCACCAGCGAGGCCAGCAATTAGTTCTCGGCACTCACAGGCTGGTCTGTCGGTGTGTCGTATTTCGTCCGGAACTCACCGATAAGCTGACCCATTTTGGCGTACCAATCGTTGAGCATGCGCTGCATATCGTCGGCGATCTCGTCAGGGTCGGTCGGTCGGAACACGTGGTAGTAGCCACCCTGCTCGTAGTTGACCTGTTCTTTCTGGACGAAACCGCTGGTGATCAGCCGCTGGATCGAGCGGTAGGCCGTCGACCGTTCGCGGTCGACTTTCTCGGCGATCTCGTCGACCGTCAGCGGCTCGCTCGCTTCGGTGAGAACGCCGAAGATCTCCTTATCGAGGTTCTTTAAGCCATGAATACACTCCAAGAGCCCTTCGCACTTCATGTCCTGTTTGAGATACTCGCTCATCGAGTCTGCCATGATATAGACTCTTACTCCGCCACGAAACAAAAGTGTTTGTAAGATGTGTACAATACTGCCCCAACCGGACGGGTCGGTCTCGAAAACGGGGCGTCAGTCGGCAGTGGTGGACTGTCGACGCTTCGTCGCGCGCAAGGAAACAAGCGTCGTGTAGAGGATGGCTCCCGCGACGACGACAGCCGCACCGATGACGAGGACGAGTCCGACCGTTTCGAGCAGTTCGCTCCCAATCGCCGAGCCGATCTCGCCGACGGCGACCGCGACTGCGCCGGCCAGGAGCATCCCGCCGAAGTAGATCTTGATCCCGTCGCTGTCGACGATGGCGGTCGCCGCGGAGCCGATCCGTGCGCCCAGCGCGCTCCCAAAGAGGAGCGGGGCGACGATTCCGAGGTCGACGCCGCCGCCCTGTCCGTAGAGGTAGCTGCCGATGCCACCCGAGAAGACGATCTCGAACAGATCGGTCCCGACGGCGACGGGGACCGGGACGCCGATAGCGTAGATCATCGCGGGCATGCGGATGAAGCCGCCGCCGACGCCGAGAAAGCCCGACAGCAGGCCGGTCGAGAAGGCGACCGCAGTGATCACCCACAGCGAGACCTTGACGTCGCCGCGGAGGGTGACCATCGGAGGGATACGAACGGTCTGCTGGATGGTTCTGGCGATCTCAGGAATCTCGTACTCGCTGAGGTCTTTGTCGACAGCTTCGTGGTCGATTCCGCCGCCGTCGCCCGACAGGGCTTCACGAGTCACCAGCAGGCCGATCGCGCCGAGCAGGAAGACGTAGGCGACGCTGATGACGCCGCCCGCGAGCCCGAGGTCTTCGAGGTAGTAGACGCTCACTCGGCCGACCTCGATACCGACGGTGGTCCCGGCGATCATGATCGCGCCGAGTTTGTAGTCGACCTGCCCCAGATCGTGGTGTTTCAGCGTGGCGATGACGGCGGTCCCGAAGACGAACGCCATCCCGGAGCCGACCGCGACCGAGGCGTCGTAGCCCAGCATCAACAGCGCGGGCGTCACGAGGAACGACCCACCCATCCCGAAGAAGCCGAACAGCACCCCGACGACGAGCCCGAAGCCGACGAACAGCGCGACCAACTCGGGTGAGGTGCCGAGAAACGCGAGACTACTGGCCGACACGTGTTTCACCTCCGACAAGGAGTTTCATCAGGCGAGGGCCCACCAGTTGTTCGACCCAGCCATAGCCGACATACAGAGCGATCGCTTCGAAGAGAATCGCCCCGATCAAGAGAGCAGTCTGTGGGTCCCAGGTTGGAACTTCTAACCCAACCATTGTCCAGTGCTCCTTGTACCGAGGGTAGTATTTCGTTGAGTACACATTTTTGTTCAGTTGTATCTAGCACTGATGAGCGTATAACGGTTTTGTCTATATTGCACAATACTATATTTCCGTAACCCCCCGACAACCATGGATAACCTATCGGTTGGTTTCGACGGATAGATCCGCCAATATAACGCTGATCAGGTCTTTGTTCGACAGAAGGTCGACTACGCATGGGGAATGATTACGCGACGTTGGTCACTGACCAGACACGAGAAGGGGCAACTAATATACCCACTACCACACAAGACTATACTATGCGACTCCTGTATGCGACCGATCTGTCGGCGGCCAGTGAGGCAGCGATCCACGACGAGACCTGTCTGGCGTGTCTGGGTCGGATCGGCGTCGACGAGATTCAGCTGGTGACGGTCGTCCCCTCGAACGTCCACGCGGGAATGCCGGGTTTCGACTACGAGAAACGCCGGAGACGAGCGCTTGCGGGGTACGAGCGCGTGCTCACGGAGGCGGGGTTCGACGTCGACTCCCACGTGGTCCGGGGGACGCCACACCGGCGGATCAACGGGATCGCCGAGACGATTCAGGCCGACATGGTGATGGTTGGCTCCCGGGGCAAGAGCCCACTGGAAAACCGGCTGGTCGGCTCGACGGCCCGCAATCTCGCACGCTCGGCGAACCGTCCCCTGCTTGTCAACCGGATCGAACGCGAGGTCGCCGACCCCGATCCGACCCGGAGCCACCTCTTTCGGCGCGTACTGTACGCGACCGACTTCTCCGAGAACGCCGACCGGGCCTTCGAGTCGTTTTCGTATCTCCGGGGAGCCACCCACGCGGCGACGCTCGTCCACGTCCGAAAACCCAAAGGCGAGGAACTCGGCGAGCCACCGGCGGAGGTTCAAGATCGCCTCGACGAACTGGTCGACCAGCTCGAAGCGTGGGATATCGAAACCCAAGTCGACGTTCGCAGCGGCGATCCCGCGACCGAGATTCTGGACGCCGAGGCGAAACACGAACCGACGACGATCCTGCTGGGCTCCCGTGGCAAGAGTCGCCTCCGTCGACTCCTGCTCGGCAGCGTCTCCGAGCGGATCGTCGCCGAGGCCGCCGGAAACGTGCTATTGGTCCCGCCCACGAACTACCGATAGCGGAATCGAGTTTGGACAGTATTGCGCATACTACCCAAACCTATTTGCCCCTCCGGACCCTACCGGATGGTGATGAGTAGTCAATCCGAGGCCGTTCCGGCCGAACCGATCCAACTGGGCAACGTGGCTGAGTTCGACGAGGTTGTCGAAACCTACGACGTGGTGCTCGTCGACTTCTATGCCGACTGGTGTGGGCCGTGTCAGATGATGGAGCCGACGATCGACGCGCTGGCTGCCGAAACCGATGCCGCAGTCCTCAAAGTCGACGTCGACCGGTTTCAGGGGCTTGCAGGCGAGTATCAGGTTCAGGGAATCCCGACGCTGTTGGTGTTCGTCGACGGCGAACTCGCCGAGCGGATGGTCGGCGCACAAACCGGTGAGACGCTCTCGAAAACGATCAGTGCCTACCAATAAGTAGCGTTAGTACCGATGTCTCTGTGTTCAGCCCGACGAGCAAGCCAGTGTACCCTATGAAACCACGAGATCTACGGGCAGATGTTCCGGCGTTCGAGGAGTCGAGCTATCTGAACTTTGGGGCCCACGGCCCTAGCCCACGGCACGTCGTCGAGGCCGCCGCGTCGGCGCTCGCCGACCACGAGTACAGTTCTGGAGTCGACGACCCCTACACGACGGCGTTCGATGCAGCCGATCGCGCACGCGAAACGATCGCCGAGTTCATCGGCGCGAACGCCGACGAGATCGCGCTGACCGAGTCGACGACTGACGGTATTAATCGGATTGCAGGCGCGGTCGACTGGCAGCCCGGTGACGTGGTAGTCAGAACGGATCTCGAACACCCTGCCGGGATCTTGCCGTGGAAACGGCTCGAACGCGAGGGAATCGAGGTCCGTGTTCTCGAAACCCGAACGGGAAGAATCGATCTCGACGAGTTTGCCGACGCCGTTGCAGACGCACGCCTCGTCTGTTTCAGCGCACTTACCTGGACACACGGTACCCGGGTGCCAGTGAGCCAACTGGTCGACATCGCCGCCGACGCGGGGGCGTTGACCTTGGTCGACGCGGTTCAAGTGCCGGGCCAGCAGGCGATGGACGTCCACGCGTGGGGTGCTGACGCGGTCGCGGCGGCGAGCCACAAGTGGCTTTTGGGGCCGTGGGGCGCGGGCTTCCTGTATGTGAGCAGTGAGGCCGCCGCGGACCTGCGGCCGCGATCGGTCGGCTACCGGAGCGTCGAGGAGCCGACGGCTGACGAGATCACATATAAACCGGGCGCGCGGCGGTTCGAGATCGGCACCACGTCGCCGGCACCGCACGCCGGACTGGAGGCAGCTATCGAAACCATCGAGAAGATCGGCCTCGACGCTATCGAAACGCGAATCGAACGGCTCACTGATCGGCTCAAGACGGGCGTCGACGATGATCGACTTCTGAGCCCGCAGAGATACGAGTCGGGACTCGTCACCATCGCGGTCGACGATCCCGAATCGGTGGTCGAGCGGTTCGCCAACGACCGAATCGTCATCCGATCACTCCCGTACCCCGAGGCGATCCGCGTGTCGGTACACGCAGTCTCGACCGAGGCCGAAATCAATTCGGTCGTCGACCGACTGGAGGGCCAGTATGAGTGAACAAGTCCGCGTCTGGCTGGTCGAACGCACGTACTCGGACGACGAGCAGAACCTCATCATCCTCACGTACGCGAGTCCGGATGGCACGCGGGACCTCCGCAAAGAACGGGCGCTGACGAGTTTCGGTGATCACCGCGAGACACAGGTCAGCCTCACCGTCGACGAGTCTGACCTCGGGTTCGTCGACGACCCCGAGATACGCGAGCGGTACGCGGCCGAAACCGAACGGATGCGGGCCGAACACGATCCGGACGACAGCCTATAACGAACTACTACAGACAGCAATGGGATTTCATACATTTGACGCAGACAAGGCAGGACGACTCGAAGATGCAGCCAGACGCTACCAGTCGGTTTCGCGGGAGGAATTCCTCGGTGCGATCGCGCCGACCGGTGAGGAGTCCCTCGCGGATCTCGGCAGCGGGACAGGATTTTATACCGACGACGTTGCCCCTTACGTTGAGCGGGTGTACGCCGTCGACATTCAACCCGAGATGCACGAGTTCTACCGTGACAAGGGCGTTCCCTCGAACGTCGACCTCGTGACGGCTGGAATCGACGACCTTCCCTTCGAGAACGGCGAACTCGACGGCGCGTTTTCGACGATGACCTATCACGAGTTCGCAGGTGACGACGCCCTCGCGGAACTGGCACGGGTGATCCGGCAGGGTGGGCGGCTCGTGATCTTCGACTGGGCGGGGGACGGCGAAGGGCGGCGTGGGCCACCGGTCGACGAACGATACACCGCATCAGAGGCGTCGACCGCGCTTGAAGCCGCAGGGTTTGAGATCGTCGAAAAACGAACCAGACCCGATACGTTCGTGATCGTGGCTCGGCGGGAGTAGTCGCCGACTACTTTTATCTCAGTTATATACTCAGTCGACCGACCGAAGCGTTGAGTTCAGAACGACCAGGAGGCTGCTCGTGGCCATTGCGACGGCTGCGAAAAGTGGATTCAAGAGTCCAGTGGCCGCCAGCGGGATCGCAACCCCGTTGTAAACGAACGCCCACGCGAGGTTCTGTCTGATTCGACTCCGGGTCTTGGTGGCGATCCGGAAGATGGTCGGGACGGCCGCGAGGTCGCCGTCGACAACAATCACATCGCCCGCGTCGGTCGCCAGTTTCGTTCCGGTGGCCAGCGCAATCCCGAGATCCGCCGCGGCCAGCGCGGGGGCGTCGTTGCTGCCGTCGCCGACCATCGCTACGCGCCCCTTCGACTGGAGCCGCCGGATTGTCTCGGCTTTTGCTTCGGGCGGCACGCCAGCGAAGACGTGGTCGACACTCGAGTGGGCCTCGAACCGGCGGGTCGCCTCGCTGTCGTCGCCCGTCAGCACGACGATCTCGCGGTCGGCGTCCGCAAGGGCCTCGACGGTCGACTCCCAGTCGGCCTTGGGCTGGTCGCCGACGCCGATCACACCCCGAATCTCCTCGTTCCAGCCCACCACGACCGCCACCTCGCCCACATCCGTCAGTCGGTCGACCGATGGGCGGTGGTCGGCGGGATCGTCCCACCCCTCGAACAACGATGGATGGCCGACGAGCACCTCGCGGCCGTCGACCGTGCCGCGAACGCCCCGGTCGAGGGTGTCGACGGCGTCGACCGACGCGGCAGGCTGCAGTTGGCCGCCGTCGGTCAGTCCGTCGGCTGATCCGCCGTCGGTCGACGCCGTGGCGACGATGGCGTCGGCGATCGGATGCGCCGAGGCGCGTTCGACCGCCGCGGCCGTCGACAGCAGGTCGTCCGGATCGTCGGCTGCGACCTCAGTGACCCGCATCTCGCCGGTAGTCAGCGTCCCCGTCTTGTCGAGGGCGATCACGTCGACGTCGCCGCCGGTCTCGAAGAGGTCGTTCGAAGCGACGACTAGCCCGTGTTTGGCGGCCGTTCCGATCCCCTGGGCGACTGCCAGCGGCGTCGCCAACCCCAGCGCGCAGGGACAGGAGGCGATCACGACTGTCAGCCCGACCAGGAGGGCAGCGGTTGGCGAGCCGCCCGAAACGAGCGTCCAGGACGCCGCCGCCGCGCCGACTGTCAGGACCAGCGGGACGAAGATCGTCGCCAGCTTGTCGGCAAACCGCTGGGCTCCGGGCGAGCCGCTCTGGATCTCCCACAGCAGGTCGACGATCCGGTCGAGGGTGCTTTCGGCCGCCTCTCCGGCCCGAATCGTCAGCGGCTGGTCGGTGACCACGGTTCCGCCCCGGACCGCGTCGCCCGGCCGCTTGGTTCGAGGCAGCGATTCGCCGGTCACCAGCGCCTCGTCGACCGCGGCGACGCCCGAGGCGACCGCGCCGTCGACCGGGATTCGCTCGCCCGGCCGCACGAGCAACACGTCGCCCGGTTCGATCTCCGAGACCGAGATCACCGAACCGTCGGGCCGTCGGGCGTCGTCGACCTGAATCGCGGTCAGATCCGACAGCAGATCCGACGCCCGGCGCTTGATCGTCGACTCGTAGTAGGTCCCGACCGTGACGACGAGGACGATGGCGACGGTCACGTCGAAATAGAGGTCCGTTCGGCCGAGCAGCATAGCCAGCGTGCTGTAGCTGTAGGAGCCGAGCGCCGCCACCGAGACGAGCAGGTCCATGTTGGGTTGGCCCGCCCGGAGGCTGACGTAGGCCCCCCGGAGGATCGGATACCCCGTATAAAAGAGCACAATGGAAGTCAACAACCAGATCTGTGCGAAGAGATAGAGGCCATCGAGGCCGCCGAGGTCGACCAGCGGCTCGATGTCGAAGTACGTAGGGTATAAAAACAGGACGTACCACAGCATCGTCATCATGCCGAACAGCCCGCCGCCGATCAGGAATTTGACGACCTCGGTGTCCGCGGACGCCGGCTCCTCGTTGACCCCCCGCTCGGTGGCCTCGTAACCATAGCCCGAGACGATGTCGGGCAACGACTCGGGGGCGACGACTTCGGGATCGTAGTGAATCCGCATGGTGTCGGTCGCGTAGCTCGCCTCGACCGCGGCGATCCCCTCGTGGTTCGTGGCCGTCGACTCCAGGAAGGCTTCGCAGGTCGCACAGTGCATCCCCGAGACGTCCAGATACTGCTGGTCGCAGCCCGCCAGATCGGCCTCGGCGGGAGACTCCGAGCGAAGACGGTCGGCAGCCGCCTCGACGTCGAGTTCGTCGACGGCAGTCTCGTCGAGGGTTCGGGCGACTTCCAGACAGCCCCGACAGCAGTAGACGCCGTCGACGTGATCGTCGGTTATCGGTGGTGAGGGTGTGGGGAGATCACAGAGCGTGCAGTCGGTCATCAGTATGGTCCGTAATGTCGACGGCGGCTCATCCCGTCAGGCGTGGCTCGAATGACCATGACCAGCGTCGTCGACCGGGCTGAAGGCGAGATACAGCGAGGTGGCGATGATGACGACGTTGAGCAACGAGACACTTACGATCGGGTCCAAAACCAGCGCGTAGTAGCCTACTGCCGGGAGCGCGCCTAGACTCAGGAGGCTCGCAGTACGTGGTGATACCATTTGGTCGAAATACGTCAGTCATCCGCTTAGTATCTCGTTCGGATTCCCAGCCAGTGGGAATCCACGGGCTGATTTTATCATATGTGTACCAATTGCAGCCAACAATGTCCGGAGAGAACACAGTACGGGAAATCGGACACGAAGAGTTCGATCCGAAAGGAACGCTGGCGTTGATACTGATTTACTTCGGGATCCTCACCGTGATGTGGATCTTCATGTACTTCGTCGAGTTCCTCGGCAACGACCTGACGGTACTCGCCTAATCCTACTTCCGCGGTTTAGCAGATCGGCGTTCTGGGCTTGTTTTCGCCTGTTACAGAGAGAAGGTCTCTCCGTGGCGTCAGTGGCGTTTCAACAAAGGTAGGTTCCCACACTGGCTTTACGATGAAGTGAGTCCACTCGGTAACATCTCCCTGGTTTGTCGATGGAAACCGGGAGACTGCACCGCTCTCTAAAGAAACCGTGCTACTCGTTCAGGCTGAACCGCGGAAGTAGGACTAAGATGAACATTCACAGCTACGAGAAGCTCTGGCTGGTGTTGGGGATGGTAATGATCATCGGCTTCATCAGTACGGTCGTCTACGGGGCGACCGCGGTCGGCGTCGAGATGGTCAACGACGAGGGCGGGACGATCGACTCCACCGCCCTCGACGAGGACGACCGGTTCAACGAGCCGCGAGTCGAGGAAGTCGGCGAGAACGAGTACGAAGCCTACGTCATCGCCCGGCAGTTCAACTTCGAGCCCGATCCGATCGAGGTTCCGGCCAACAGCACGCTTACCATCTACGTGACCGCGCCGGATGTGATCCACGGCTTCGAGGTCGTCGGCACGAACGCCAACACGATGGTGATCCCCGGCGAGGTCTCAAAGCTCACCGTCGAGCTGAACGAACCGAAAGAGTACGGCATCGTCTGCAACGAGTACTGCGGCAACGGCCACCACACGATGGAGGGCAAACTGGAGGTCGTCCCGGAAGACGAGTTCGAGGAGGGTGACGAGGATGAGTGAGCAACTGACGGGCGCGCCGACGTTCCTCGATGAGTATCCACAGGAGGCTGCGGTGGTCCGGGCGGCGCTCTGGAGTTCGTTTATCGCACTCGCACTAGGTGCGGTCTTCGGGGTGATTCAGGCGCTCCACCGCACAGACATCTTACGAGTGATCGAGTCGGCGGACTACTACACCGTGTTGACCGCCCACGGCGTGCTAATGGTGGTTTCCTTTACGATCTTCTTCCTCGTCGGCCTCTTTACGTGGGCGATCGTCCGGAGCTTCGACCGGAGCGTCGAGTCCATCCGCTACACGTGGACGTGGTACGGGCTGATGGTCGTCGGGACGCTGATGGCAGTCGTCGCCATCCTCGGCGGCTTCGTCGAGAGCAGCGACATCAGCGCCGACGTGCTGTTTACGTTCTACGCGCCGATGCAGGCCCACCCGCTGTTCTACGGCGGGCTGGCGATCTTCGTCATCGGGACGTGGCTCGCGGGGGCCGACTGGTTCTGGTCGTGGCGCGCCTGGAAGGCAGAGAATCCCGACGAGCGCATTCCACTGCAGGCGTTCATGGTACTGACGACGATGCTGATGTGGTACATCGCCACGATCGGCATCGCCATCGCGGTCGTCGGCTTCCTCCTGCCGTGGTCGCTGGGGATATTCGACGAGATCAACCCACTGCTGACCCGGACGCTGTTTTGGTTCTGGGGCCACCCAGTCGTCTACTTCTGGCTCATGCCTGCCTACCTGCTGTGGTACACCGTCCTGCCGACAGTCGCTGGCGGTCGACTGTTCAGCGACCCCCTCGCACGGGTCGTCTTCGTCCTCTTTTTGCTGCTTTCGACGCCGGTCGGCATCCACCACCAGTACGTCGACCCCGGTATCTCGGAAGGGTTCAAGGCGATTGCGATGACCAACACGATGTTCCTGCTGCTGCCGAGCCTGCTGACGGCCTTTACGGTCGTCGCCAGCGTCGAACACGGTGCACGACAGCGCGGCGGTACTGGGTTGTTTGGCTGGCTGCGAGCGCTGCCGTGGCGTGATCCCGCCTTTACTGGGATGATGCTGGCAGGACTGATGTTCGCCGCCGGAGGATTCAGCGGAATGATCAACGCCGGGATGAACATCAACTACCTCATCCACAACACGCTGTGGGTGCCGGGGCACTTCCATCTCACCGTCGGCACCGCGGTCGCGCTGACGATGATGGCGGGGACCTACTGGCTGTGGCCCCAGCTCACAAACCGGCAACTGTACAGTCGACCGATCGGCCTGGCGCAGGTCGTCATCTGGTTCGTCGGCATGGGCCTGATGTCGAACACGATGCACGTCCAGGGGCTGTTCGGCGTCCCGCGGCGGACCGCCGAACCCCAGTACGAGGGCTTCGAGTTCGTCGCCTCCTTCGGCTCGATCACCGAACTCAACGTTCAGCTCGCCCTTGGCGGCACGCTACTGTTCATCTCGACGCTGCTGTTCGTCTCGAACATCGCGCTCAGCGAGGGCACGCCCAAACTGAGCGGTATTGGCACGCACCTCTCGGAGCCACTGTCGGGACCACAGGACTCTCCGGAGATCCTCGACAACCTGAAACTCTGGTTCGCTATCGCCTTCGTGCTCGTGATTCTGGCCTACATGCTGCCGCTGGCGAGCATCGTCGACCGCGGCGGGGTTCTCGGGCCGGGCGTCGAACCCGTCCCCATGCTCGTCGAGCCGCTACGGGTCGCCGCCCAGCCGCTTGTCGTCGCCGTCGAGCCGACGGCCCACCGAATCGTCGCCGCAGTCGGGAGCGTGATACTATGAAACGCGCCACGCAGGGCGGCATCCTAGTCGGCTGCGGCGTGCTGTTCGTCATCGTCTGGGAGATCCGCAGCGCGCTGGGGCTGCTGGCGGGAGTAGACACTAATCCCGGTGTCTACATGCTGCTAACGCTTGGCGTCGTCGGACTCACCGCGTTCGCCCTCGCCATCGGACTGATTGGCCTGCGTCCCGACCCGTCGACGGACGAAGACGCCTCATGAGCCACTCGCTCATCATCGGGGCTTCGACCATGCTCCGAGAGCAGCTCGACGGCTCGACGTCGACGGTCGCCCTCGTGGGTGCTGGTCTCGTCGTCGGAATCTACGCAGTGGCCACGAGCGCGTATCTCGCTGCCAGTCAGCCGATCATCACCGACCTCCGGGCGTTCGTCTACCCGCCGGTTTGGATGGCGGTGGCCGTGGGCGCGGCGCTCTGGGTCGACCGGACGGTTCGCCACCGACCGCGGCCGTGGCTCGGGCGGACGGTCGGGGTCGCCTACGTCCTCGGCCTCTCGTGGCTCGGCGGGCTGGTCGGTGTCAGTTCGGGGATGACCGCCGCCCGCGTGGTGTGGACGCTACCCGGCTGGGGACCGATCGTTGTCTACGACAACGGACTGCTCAGCCTCTCGGTCGTCCCGTTCGAACTCGTCGCCTACCTCGCGCTGGGCCACATCGTCGCGGTGCTGGTCGCCGCCTCCAGCCGCTCGGCGGGCCTCGCGGCCCTCGGGGTGGCCTCGTGTGTGAGCTGTACGGCTCCGCTGTTGGTGGCCGTCGGCGGCCTGCTTGGCGGCACGCAGGTGACGTCGATGGCGGCCTCGGCCGGCTACGACATCGCTACCGTCGTCTTAGTCGCTACCTTCGGCCTGCTCGTCCGGGCGGCGAGTCGATTCGCATCCGTCAAGGGAAGTCGAAGCCCACAATCCACCGACACCCAACCGAGGAACTAGCCGTGAGCCTCGGCGTCTTTTTCCTGATCGGGCTGCTCGGCGGCGCACACTGTCTCGGTATGTGTGGCCCGCTGGTGTCGACGTACGCCGAGCGCATGAGCGCCCAGTCGGGGACGCGCGAGGACCGACTCTCGATGTGGATGGTCCGCCAACACGGGCTGTTCAACCTCGGCCGGATGGTGAGCTACGCGCTCATCGGCGGACTGTTCGGACTGGCCGGATCGCTGGTCTTCATTTCGGTCCAGCAGGTGTCGACGTTCTACCGCGAACTCAACGTGATCGTTGGTTTCACCGTCGGAGTGCTCATCATCGCTGCTGGCCTCTCCTACCTCTTTCGTGGCCACGTTCCCTCGCTGCCGGGTGAATCCGTCTTCGGGCGGGTGACACGCGGGGTCCAGCGTCGACTCACCGCGCGGGTCGACGCCTACGTTGGCGGACCGAAGATCGTGGGGCTCGGCGCGATCCACGGCCTGCTGCCGTGTCCGTTGCTGTATCCCGCCTTTCTCTACGCGTTCGCCCAGGCCTCACCGGTTGATGGCGTCGTCTCGCTGGCTGCCCTCGGAGTCGGTACCGTCCCCTCGCTGTTCGTCTACGGGACGCTGTTTCAGTCGCTGTCGACACGAACACGGGTACGGGTCCACCGCGTGCTCGGGCTCGTGTTCATCCTGCTGGGCTACATTCCCCTCCAACATGCGCTGATGTTGCTGGGGATTCACCTGCCGCATCCACCGATTCCGTTCTATCAGCCGCTGTAACCTAGGGGATTCCCATGCAGTGAAAACGCCCATCCACTGATATATGATCTGAAGTAGACGCTCCGTGTATGACACAGGAGATCGAACCCGAAACGGAAGCCGCAGAGTCTTCGGAGACCGTCTTCGTCGTCATCGGACTCGCATTGGTCGCGCTGTCGGCAGTCGTCGCTGCTGTGGTCGTCTGGTACATGGTCGACGTGGCGGCACTGATCGATGCTGTGAACCCGGCAGCGATCGCCACCCTCGTCTTTTCGCTGGTTGTAGCCGTCGCCGCCAGCCGTAGCTCACGGTTCACCACTCGATTAATGAAGAAAAACCGGTCGGGCCAGTGATCAGTCTTTCCCGGACTGCGTCCGGCCGAGGGCCTTAGCGATCGCCAACAGATAGCCGAGGCCGCGGCGGAGCTCGGGATCGAAGATCGCTTTTATCAGGCCAACTGGTCCGACCGCGACCGTCTCCGAGCGTTCGGCGGCGGCGACACTGTCGAGCAGCGCGAGCAGACCGTCGCGGGTGTCCTCCTTGGCCGCGGTATCGGCCACCTCACCGAGCGCCGAGCCGGTTTCGGCCATCGACCGCACCATCTCGTCGGTCATCGCGCTCGTCCCGAGGTCGACCACATCGAGCAGTTCATTGACCGCGTCGAGTCGCCGGACGAACGCCGCGACCGCCTCGGGATTCTCCGCGATGGCGGCTTCGAGATCGGTGCTGTCGGCCATTTCTGTGGCTTCGCCGTCGACGACGTTTTCGCTGTCGGTCATCTCAGATCAACCCCCGTGCGGTGAGCCAGTAGGACTCGTTGTAGGCCAGTTTCGACCAGTGGAGCAGCCGCGAGGGTGTCGCGGGCGACGGTGGATTCTCGTAGTCGAACTCCACGAACGAGCCCGCGTCCATCCCGGTCTCGATGAAGCAGATGGTTTTGCCGTCGTAGGCCGCCGTCGGGGTCTGGCCGCGGATCTCGCTGGCGAGCCTCTGGCCCACAACTGCCGCCTGGTAGTGGGCGACGCTGCCCGCCTTCGGCACGCCAGTCGATGCGGCATCGCCCAGCGCGTAGACGTGCTCGGCAGCCTCGGCTTCGAGGCTGTGTTTGTCCACGTCGACCCAGCCCCGATCGCCGAGGCCAGCATCTTCTATCAGGTCGACCCCGCGGTGTGGCGGGATCGACACGAGCAGGTCGTAGTCGAGTTCGGCCCCCTCCATCGAGGTGAGGGTTTTGGCGTCGGGGTCGACCGAATCGGGGTTGAAGAACGTCTCGACGGCGATCTCGCGCTCGTCGAGCAGCGGCTGGGCCCACTCGGCGATGTTCGGATTGCCGTGGACGCGGTTGATCGGGTAGGTATAGGTGATCTCGATGTCGTCTCGGAGCCCTCGGTTGCGGAACCAGTCGTCGGCCATGAAGACGAACTCCAGGGGCGCGGCCGGACACATGTGCGGGCTGCCGATCACGCTGAGGACGAGGTGACCTTCGGTGAATTCGAGGAGCTCCTCGCGGAGTGCCAGCGAGCCCGCCTCGCTGTAGTAGTCGTGGCCGCCCTCGGCGAGGCCGGGGACCTCCTCAGGCGCGAGCGTCGACCCCGTCGCCACCACGAGGTAGTCGTAGCGCAGCGGCGTCGATCGCCCGCGTGTCCGAAGCTGCTGGGCGTCGGTGTCGATCCCGGTGACGCGATCCTCGTGGATCTCGATACGATTGTCGACCAGCTCTCGAAGGGGCCGTCGACCGTCTTCGGGCTCCCGCAGGCCGAAGGGAACGTAGAGCCACACCGGTTTGTAGACCTGGTCCGGCCCGTCGTTGATCAACGTGACCCGTACCTCGCCGCTGTCGATCTCCTCGTCGAGCCGGTCGGCCAGATCGTTCGCCAGCACCGAGCCGCCAGTGCCGCCGCCGACGATGATGATCTCCTCGGTCATGTTTTCTCCACGTAGATCTCGTGGTGCTCGTCGCCCTCTTCGACTGCAACGAGGTCGTTTCCGGCTTGGTCGACCCACTCGGGAACATCCGTGAGCGAGCGGTCGCTGTCGCTCAACAACAGGACCACGTCACCGGGGTCGACATCCCGAATCGCGCCGATAAGGTCCATCAGCGGCCCCGGGCAGGCCGACCCGCGTGCGTCGACCGTCTTCGTTGGCTCGATATCTAGTTGGGTCATGGGTACAGATAGATATTCGTACACCAAGGCATTAATATTGTGTGTCAGTTCCAATATTATGAGAACACATAGTTCGGCAACTGAATATCCGGCCGTGTCCTCTTTGTCGACATATACGGATTTCTCACCGATATCCGATCCAACTCCGCTAATAGTAGTGTACTTAAAATACATAACTATGCAAATCTTTTTGGGTTCAGCCGGTAATATTCGGGTATGGAATCAAATGTCGGTGGTCTCGACCGAACTGCACGCCTCGTCGGCGGGCTACTGGTGGCTCTCGTCGGGCTGGCGTCGCTTGCTGGCCTCGTCCCGCTGGGGTCGGCAGTGGGCGCTGGCCTCGCCGTCGTCGGCGCGATCCTGCTCGGGACCGGCCTCTCCCGGCAGTGTCTGGCCTACCGGCTATTCGGCGTCGACACCTGCAAACGGGCGTAGCTGAACGGTCGCAGTCGGCTTTTTATAAATATAGAGGAACGGTCGGTCGACTAGTGTCCTACCCATCAAATCGGCTCCGACCTACGGCACGAGGCGCATCACGCCGTAGCCGAGGACGAACGCGAGGGCGAACGAGCCGATCCACGCACCGAGTGTGAGGCCTATTTTCCGTCGGCTGATCGCGTCGCTCCCGCCGACGGCCGCGCCCGCGCCGACGATCGCGCTGACCATGATCTGATTGAACGAGACCGGGATTCCGTAGAGGACGGCGATCTGGGCGAGCACGAACGAAGGGAACAGCGCGGCGATCGACCGCCGCGGACCCAGCGAGGCGTAGTCCTGTGAGACGGCCTTGATCATCTGGGAGGCCCCGGTCCAAGAGCCGACCAACAGCCCCACGCCGCCGCCCACCGCCAGCGCCGAGACCCCGATCGCCGTCCCCTCGACCAGCGGGACCAGCGGGCCGACCGCCAGCCCAACCTGACTTGCCCCTGCCGAGAACGCGACCAGCCCGCCGAGGACGAGCAGAAAGCGCCGGAGGCCGCCCAGCCCGTTGCGGGCGATGTCGACCCGGACCGCCAACCCGACGATGACTGCGGCGACGAGCGAGATGCCCAGTTCACTGGCGAGGCCTGGAGCGAACCGTTCGGCGAGGACGGTCGACACAGAGGCCAGCCGGTCGCCCGATGCGAGCAGCGCGAACTCGATGTTGACGACGATCGCGCCGACAGCCGCGGCAAGGATCGGGACGCTGTCGCGTTCGTCGACCGACTGCCGGGGCAGCACACTCGCGATCCCATAGGCGACACCGCTGCCGACGAACGGCGTCAGGAGCCACATCGTTCCGATCTCGGTGTACTTCGCCCACGCGGGGTCGCCGCCGAGCGCGAGCCCCGCGCCGATGACCGTCCCGGTGACGGTGAAGGCCGTCGCAATGGGGTAGCCGGTAACGATGCCGATCGCCATCAGTCCGGCGGCGGTCACCAGCACCACGATCACCGCGGCGGTAGGCAAGGTGAGCCCGACAACGAGATCGCTGCCGACGGCCTCCGAGACGCTCGCGCCCTGTAGGGCAGCTCCCAAAAACCCGAGAATTCCGACGATGAACGCTGCCCGCATCACCGAGATGGCGTTCGCGCCGACCGCCGGGGCGAAGGGTGTCGCACCGCTCGACCCTGCGCCGATCGCCCACGCCATGAACGCGCTGGCCAGCAGGGCGGCACCGAACGGGAGCCAAAACTCGATCACGACGTGTACTCTGCAACGACCGCGGGCAAGCGCTCGTAGACGGCGGCGTTCCAGTCGAGGGCCTGCACCGTCGTGTACTCGTCGACCGCGTGGACCGTGTCGGTCCCGAAGGCGAACTCGACGGTCGGAATCCCGGCGTGCCGGAATTTTTTCGCGTCGCCGCCGCCGGTCGCGCTTCGCCGGTAAATCCAGTCGTCGGCCACTTCGGCGGCCGTTTCGGTGACTGCCCGGACCAGCGGACTGTCGACCGGCTCGTAGCTACCGACTGACCACCGAACGTTGGCGATCGAAACCGCCGGGTGGTCGTCGAGACACTCACGGATGTCCGCGAGAACGGTTGCGGTGTCGACGCCCGCCGTCAGCCGGATATCGAGTTCGGCCCGTGCCGCACTCGGAACCGTGTTGACCGCCTCGCCGCCCTCGATTCGTCCGAGATTGATCGTCGGATAGACGAAGAGGCTCTCGGCTTCCGACTGCCCCAGCGTCGGCTCGTAGTAGTCGGCCGACTCGGCGATGATCGGCCGCAACGCCTCGTCGACCGGCAACTCTCGAAGCGAGAGCCGCCGCCGAAGGTATTCGATGGCCGCCCAGAGCCGGTCGATCGCGTTCTTCCCGGCCATCGGCCGCGAGCCGTGGGCGGCGACCCCCTCGGCCGCCAGCGTGAGCCAGATACTGCCGCGGTCGGCGACCGTGACCGAATGCTGGCCCGCCGAGCAGGTCGTCTCGCCGATCACACAGGCCGCAGGGTCGAACTCGTCGAGGACGCCGCTGTCGACGAGGGTCGAAACGCCAGCCGCACCGCCGGTTTCCTCGTCGCTCACGATGGCGAACACGACCGTGACCGGCGGCTCGCGGTCGGCGGTGGCGAACCGCTCGGCAGTGTAGAGAATCGCCGCCAGCGGCCCCTTCATGTCGGTCGCCCCGCGGCCGTAGAGCCGGTCGTCGACGCGCTCGCCGAGCGGATCGTACGTCCACTCGGCGGGGTCGAACGGCACGGTGTCCATGTGACCGTTGTACATGAGCGTCCGGTCACGCTCGCCGGGTATCGTCGCCACGAGGTTCGGCTTGGCCGGATCGGTCGTGACCCGACGGACCTCGATACCGTGATCCAGAAAGGACGTCTCGATCCATGCGGCCAACTCGCGGGTGTCGCCCGGCGGGTTCTGGGTGTCGACCGCCAGCAACTCGCCGGCGATGTCGAGCAGCCGGTCGGTCGACGGGTCGCCGGTGGATGACTCGTAATTCATGGGAGGGTGCCTCAAATGGAGTGGTCAGTCGTCGCTCGGGACAGCTGCGGGTTCGCTCGCGGACTCGCTGCGCCAGAGACCCTGTGCGTACGCGCCGAGGAACATGCCCGCCAGCGCATACAGGATAGGCCAGTTGCCGACCCCGAGGCTGGCGTAGGCCGCCCCCGGACAGATGCCAGAGAGCCCCCAGCCGACGCCGAAGATCGACCCACCGAGCAGGACGTTTCTGTCGAAGGACTTGAGTCGACGCGCGTAGCGTCGACCCGTCAAGGGTGCGCTCCCACCGGTGGCCGATAGCGACCAGAACGCCAGCCCGGCGACGATCGAGCCGCCGAACATGACGAACAGCAGGCCGAAATCCTCAAACGTGAGAAAATCGATGACGACCTCCGGCCGCGCCATGTGGCTGAAGCCAAGGCCGAAGCCGAAGATCAGCCCGCCGACAGCGATCAGCGGCATGAACAACGGGTGTCGATTCACGGCGTCACCCCCAGTGCGGCGACGATGTTGGCGGTGACGATGGCGACAAGCAGGAACGTCACCACGCCCACCAGCGAGGTACGGGAGACCGAGCCGACCCCACAGATCCCGTGGCCGGAGGTACAGCCCTTGCCGATCCGGGTGCCGATCCCGACGAGAACCCCGCCGACGAACAGTCGCCACGGTGCGACCTCGGTGATCCATACTCCGCCCTGATAGATCAGCGCGTAGATCGCCGCGCCAGCGACGATGCTAAGCGTGAAGACGACCCGCCAGTCACGGGAGGCCCGATACTGCTGGAAGCGCGAGCGGTCAGACACGTAGGAGAGCGTCGACTCCAGGAACGTGCTCGCGCCCGCCGTGATCCCGGTGCCGAGGTAAATGACGGCCGTTCCCAGGCCAACGAGTAGCCCGCCGATCGCATACCGGGAGATCCCGTTGGGAAACAGCGTCTCGATCGTTCCGGCTCCGAGGAGGTCGGTGATCATTGGGAGTTCTTAGTCACCGCTAGTCAAGGCGTTTTGGCTGGCCGCGCAGTTGTTCGGGCCGAGTTCAAGCGTGAACGCCTCCTCGTCGTCGGGGTCCTGAAGCCCCAGATTCGTTTCGATGATGTCGACGTAGTTGGCCGGTCGGGGCGGCATGTCGGCGAGGATGGTCTCAACGAAGTCGGCTTCGTTCATCGAGAGGGCGTCCATTCGGTCGACCAAGTCGCCGAGCGGCGCGGTGTAGGTCCCGTCGGCTGCTGGCTCGGCTGCGTCGCTGTAGTGGGCTCCACCGATCAGCGTCTCGTCGTCCTGTTCGAGGACGCGGTACTGCAGCGAGTCGTAGAGCACACGGGCGGCCTCCGGCGCGCCCTCGTCGCCGTCTTCGAGATCCGGCCGGGCAACGCTCTCGATGAACAGGCCGTCGCCCGTGGCAAGCAGCGAGCCGTCGACCAGATACGAGGTCATGCCCGTGGTGTGGCCCGGCGTGAACACCGTCTCGATGGTCGCCGAGCCCACGTGGAACTCGTCGCCATCCTCGGCCAGCGTCATCTCGTCGGCGTAGGTGACCCCGCGGTCGACTGCGGCCTTGGGAATCACACCCTCGACGCCCTCGGCGGCGAGTTCGCGGAGGCCGCTGATGTGGTCGGCGTGGATGTGGGTGTCGAGCGCGTATTTCAGGTCGACGCCCAGCTCGGCGGCGTCGTCGAGGTAGCGGTCGGTAAAGGCCCGTAGTGGGTCGATGATCGCGGCCTCGCCGTCGTCGTAGACGAAGTAGCCCAGACAGCCCGAGGAGGGTCGCTGGTACTGGATGAGCGTCCCCGTGCCCGCGTACTCGGTGACCTCGTGGGCCTCGTAGATGGAGGCCCAGCCGTTCATCCCGTCTTCGAGGTGGTCGACGTCGTAGCCGCGGTCGGCGAGTGCGCCCGCGACGTACTCGCTGGCTCCGCCTTTGGCACAGAGCACGGTGATGTGTTCATCGTCCGGGATTTTGGCGAGCACCGTGTCGTCGATCTCCTCGTCGAGGAACTCGAAGTACGGAATGTTGATTGTCTCGACGCGCTCGCCGTCGACGCGCCACTCCTCGTAGTCGCTTTCCATCCGTGAATCGAGGATCGTCACCGACTCACCCGCGTCGATTCGGGCTTTCAGCGACTCCGGGGAAATCGATTCGACGTCTGATTCGGGGGTCGGGAACCCCATTTCATCTGCGTCCATATACACCCCCATTTTACCACGGAATCGACTTAAGAGTTTGCATAGTAATTCTAAATTTGTGCAATACTATATCGGTCCTTGAGGTTGAAAACTCGATATTGCCTTGTGAAGCTGGTATTTAGAGCCCACACACGTCAGCGCCCGGTCGAGAGTAGTTCACTTCGACCACAACAATAAACACACTTATATTGATTGGCCCTATATTGTGTAGTAGGCCCAATACAGGGAACCAGATCATGAGCACGGAAACACCAACCACGACGGTCGATGTGAAAGGACAGAACTGCCCGATGCCAGTCATCAAGACGAAGGGAGCCTTCGACGGGCTCGCAGCTGGCGAGACCCTCGTGGTCGTCGCTACCGACTCCGGCAGCCTCAGCGACATCAAGGGGTGGGCCGAGTCGACGACCGACGCCGAACTCCTCGATCAGGAGGAGGCGACCGAGGGCGGCGAGGACATCTACAAACACTACATCAAAAAGGTCGAGTAAGATGAGTACGGACGTCACCGCCGGATCGGACGCCGACCCCTCGCCGGACGACGTGGCCGAGCTGCAGGTCCGTATCGAAGCGCTCGAAACCGAGCTCTCCGAGCTACGCAATGCGGTCGAAAACGGCCCGAAAAAGATGGTCATCATCGCCACCAAGGGGACGCTGGATATGGCCTACCCGCCGCTGATTCTGGCGTCGACCGCCGCCGCTTTCGGCTACGACGTGACGGTGTTTCACACGTTCTGGGGGCTCGAAATCCTCCACGAAGAAAAGTCGAAGCACCTCAAGCTGAGTTCGGTCGGCAATCCGAACATGCCAGTTCCCAACGTCATCGCAGCCCTGCCGGGGATGGACCGCATGACCACCCGGATGATGCGCAACAAAATCGCCGACAACGAAGTCGCCTCAATCGAAGAGCTGATCCAGGTGTCGCTCGACAGCGGCGTCGACCTGCAGGCTTGCCAGATGACGATCGACCTGCTGGGCTACGACGAATCGGAGTTCTATGACGGCGTCACCACTGGGGTCGGTGCGGCCTCAGCGTTCCAAGAGATGGTCGAAGCGGACATTCAGCTGCTCGTCTGAGCAGCAGGACGGTATCACGCGTAACGGTCCCTTTTGTCGATTCCTGTAGCCATCTCCGTGCCCAACAGGATACTGTCGACGTGAGTCATCCTCGCGACGAAATAGAGCTATTGAACTCGCAACCGACATCGTTGCCATGTCATCAACCACAACACTGCTCCGGCGGCTTCTCATCGTGGGTCTTGCACTTGTTCTCGTTCCGTTCGCGATGATGCTCCTTATGGGCCCGATCGTCGGTATCTGGGGTGGAAGCCATATGTGGACCGGTGGGATGCTCCCCGGGACAGGGCCGAACTGGGTGTGGCCGTTGCTGTGGTTGGTTCTTGTCGGCGGCATTGGCTACCTGCTATACACCCTTCTCCGCGGCTCCGACGACCAGCCGGATTCGGCTAACGAGGAGTTGCGTGCGGCCTACGCCCGGGGTGAGCTTTCGGACGAGGAGTTCGAGCGTCGACGGGAGCGACTGCGACGAGATGATTGAGGAGGGGATCAAGCCAGCAACAGAACCGCCAGCGCCATCGCCACGAGCGCAACCAACACGAACACACTGCGGCTGATCCCCAACCGGAGTTGGACTGGTTGGTCGTCGCTCCCGTAGCCGAACCGCTGGACGGTCGACTGTGGATCAGTCCCGACTCGTTTGGCCGCCGCGACCGTTCGCATGACCGCGCGGTCGACCGCCGCCCAAAGTTCGGTGACACCCACGACGAGCCCACGGCCGCCGTAGAACATCGCCGGGTTGTAGATCGCGTCGATATCGGGCATCCGACCCAGTTTCGACAGCGGCTTTTTGACGAGCGCAAAGCCGATCAGTCCGAGCACACCAAGGATCACGCCCTCGACGACGTGGGAGACGGTGTAGGTCGTATAGACCTCCTCGACGACCTCGGGGTCGGTGACGTCGAACGGCAGCAGGGCGAACAGCGAGGCGTCGGAGATGCCGTAGAAGACACAGAGCACCGCGACGAGCACCATCGCGATGGTCTGGCCCGCGTTGGCGTCGTCGACCTCCCGGTCGGATGGCCCGTGGAAGAAGGCGTAGTAGCCGAACTTGATGAACGACATGAACGTCCCGATCCCCCCGAGCAGCAACATCCATTCGAGCGTGTGGAACTCACCGATCGGCAGCGGACCCGCTCCGAAGGTGTAGTGTGCGCCGTCGATGATGATCCCCTTGCTCACGAAGCCGTTGAAGTAGGGAAAGCCAGCAATCGACAGCGCGGCCACCGTGAACGCCACGGCCGTAATCGGCATCTGGCGGGCCAGCCCGCCGAGCTTTTTGAGGTTCTCCTCGCCGGTCCGGTAGACGATGACGCCCGCGGTCATGAACAGCAATCCCTTGTAGAGAATGTTGTTGAAGACGTGGGCAAACGCCCCTGCTTGGGCGAGGCTCGTCCCGATCCCGACCCCGGCGATCATGTAGCCGACCTGCGACTGAATGTGATACGACAGCAGTCGACGCATGTCGTTCTGTAACAGCGCGTAGGTCGCCCCGAAGATGGCCATCGCCCCGCCCATGTAGGCGATGGCCATATGGCCGTCAGGGAACGCCCGGTACATGCCGTAGACGCCGGTTTTGGTCGTAAAGACACAGAGGAAGACGCTGGCGGCGATGTGCGGCCGTGGGTAGGTATCCGGTAACCACGTGTGGAGGCCAATAAAGCCGACATTAACGCCGATCCCGATTGCGGCGAGCGCGGCGGGCAGCCCAGCCGAGATTCCGGCTACCTCGGGGCCACCAGGGACCGAGGCAAACAGGAAGGTGCCTTTGTCGACGAACGTCTGGAGGATCGCGGCCATCAGCAGCGTGCCGCCGATCCCGTGGAAGATCGCATAGCGGTAGCCTGCCCGCACCGCCTTCCCGCGGTAGTGCCAGACTAACAGCGTGCTGGTGACCGCCATCAGCTCCCAAAAGAAGATCAGCGTCAGCCAATCACCCGCGAAGACAGCCCCGAAGCTTGTTGCGACGTACGATAGCGCGAAGCCGGTCTGGACGCTCTCAGCTTCGCTCGCGTACGAGTAGAGGACCGCAACGACGCCAGTCACGGCGAAGATGATCCCCATCAGGCGGGAGAACTCGTCGACGTTGAACAGGACGGCATCGAAGCCGAGGAACGCGGTTTCCAGATGTGCTCCATCCGGAACGAGCCACATCCACGCCAGCGTCACCGCCGACGCACCGATACCGAGGGCGTGGCCCGCTTTTCGCGGCAGTAGCGCAACGAGAACCGCGACCGCCAACAGGGCGACCCCCGGCGGGATCGCGGTCAGTGTCGTCGTCATCAGATCATCACCCCCGGCAGGTTACCGACGATCGTCTCGACGATCTGCAGGAAAACGACCGTGTGGGGGACGATCCCCAACAACAGCGAGAGAACCGCCGCGGTCAGGATGGGCCCGAGCATGAACCACGTGCTCTCGCCGCCGCGCCAGTCGCGTGTCTCCCAGCCACCTGGCGGCGGTCCGCCGTGGTGGTGGGTCTCATCGTGGCGCTTGTCGACGTGATCGACGTGCGAGGGATCGGGAATCCGTTTGACGGCCTGTTTCGGCCCCTCACTATCGGTTTCTTTTGAGGGGTTCGTCGAGTCACCGTCGACGCTCGAATCCGTGTCCTCACGCCGCCCGCCGTCGGCTCGGAGGCTCTCGCGGCCGCCGAACGGCCCTTCGAGCAGCGGTTTTTGATCGTGGTCTTTCGCCGACTCGAAAAAGGCCTGGTAGACGATGGGCCAGAAGTAGGCGATGTTGAGGACGCCCGAGACCAGCAGGACGGCGGCGAAGACGCCGTTGCCGCCGTCGAACGCGCCGATGACGATGTACCACTTGCTGACGAAGCCAGCGACGAGCGGAATGCCAGCCATCCCCGCGGCGGCAACACCGAAGGCGGTCATGGTGAGCGGCATCCGTCGACCGATGCCGGCCATGTCGCTGATATTGTCGGTGTGGGTCTCGACGTGGATGATTCCCGCACAGAAGAACAGCGTGAGCTTCATAAAGGCGTGGGCAGGGATGTGGAGCAGCCCTCCTATGAGGGCGTTACCCTCCAGCAGTGCGAGTCCGAGCACGATATACGAGAGCTGGCTGATCGTTGAGTAGGCCAGCCTACGCTTGAGGTTGTCCTGTCGCAGGGCGATAATACTCGCAACCGTCAATGTGATCGCGGCGATGATCGCGATCGGCAGGGCCATCCCGAGGTCGCCGAACGCCGCCGGGCCGAGATCGGCCAGCGTCGTAGGGCCGAACACGTCGAGGATGACGCGAGCGACCCCGAAGACGCCGCTTTTGACGACCGCGACCGCGTGGAGCAGCCCCGAGACCGGCGTCGGAGCGACCATCGCCGACGGCAGCCACTGGTGGAGCGGCATCAGTCCGGCCTTGACGCCGAAGCCGAGCGCCAGCACGATGAACGCCACCGAGGCGAGCGACGGATCGGCGTTTGCGAGTGCCGGAATGCCGCCCGCAGTGAAGTCGACGGTTGCGCTGTCGGCTCCGGGTGCCAGACTCGTCAGCCAGTATACCAGTACCGTCCCTGCAAGGACCAGCACGCCGCCACCGAAGAAGGTGTAGGCGAGGTACTTCCGGCCTGCGGCGCGGGCCTCCGGCGTCTCGTCGTGGGCGACAAGCGGGTAGGTCGCTACCGAGAGGACTTCGTAGAAGACGAAGATCGTCAGCAGGTTCCCCGAGAAGGCGATGCCGACCGCCGAGGCGACCGAGACAGCAAACGAGGCGAAGTATCTGGTCTGGTTATGCTCCTCAAGGCCGCGCATATAACCGATGCTGTAGAAGCTGGTAACGATCCACAGCAGGCTGGCGAGGGACGCAAACAGGACCCCGAGGGGATCAGCGCGGAGGACGAAGTCGACGCCCGGCAGCACGGTCCCGAGATTGGTAACGTACACGTCGCCAGCAAGCACGCCAGGCACCATGCTGGCGATAAAGCCGAACATCGAGACCGACGCGAGGATCGTCCAAGCTTCGCGGATGTTGGGTCGGCGCCCCGAGGCTAGAATGAGCGCGGCGGCGACGAACGAGACGGCGACGGCGGCCAGCGGACGAATAGCTGTGATTTCACTCATTGGAAGACCCTCCCGAAGACAGGGTCAAGCATCGCACCGAACAGGTCGACCGAGGCGAACAGTGCGACCGTCGAGACCGCGAGCACGGCGACGACCACGATTCGCTCGACGGCGACCGGGCCGCCCCGCCGGCCGTCGAACCGATCATCAGTGGCACGGCCCTCGTCGGCAGGAGGGTCGTCGTCAGCACCACGGCGGCTGTCGGCATCATGGCCACCGTCATCAGCATCGCGGCCACCGTCGGCAACGGGCGGTTCGGTGGCCACCTGCTCGTCTGCCTCGGAGGCCGACTCGTGTTCGTGGGTCGGGTCGGTCGACGAGTAGAAGTAGAGCCGCTCGATGAGTCGGGCGACGTAGGTCAGCGTCAGCAGCGTACTAACGAGGATCACGACCGCAACGGCCCACGAGCCCTCTTGGACCGCGCCGAGCGCGATGAACCACTTGCCGAGAATGCCGACCGACGGCGGAATGCCGACCAGCGCGAGACCGGCGACCGCCATCGCACCGGCGGTGACCGGCGCACGTTTGGCGAGTCCGGCGTAGTCATCTATTGTCCGCGCGCCGTAGGCTGTCGACAGGATGCCGGCCGACATGAACAGGGTCGCTTTCAGCAGGCCGTGGCCGACCAGATGGATGACCGCCCCGAAAAGGGCCGTCTGGCTAGTCAGACCGATGGCGGCGACAACCATCCCGAACTGGGCGACCGACGAGTAGGCGAACACGCGCTTGATCTCGGTCTGCATCGCTGCCAAAAGGCTGCCAACGACGATACTGATCGAGGCGAGAATCACCACGCCCTCCGAAATCAGCGGATTCGCCGCGAAGAAGTCAACCGTGTAGACGTCGAACGAGATGCGGATCAGTGCGTACGCGGCGGTCGTCGAGACGAGCGCCGAGATGTAGGCGCTCACCGTGTCCGGCGCGTGGGTGTAGGCGTCGGGCTGCCAGGTATGCAGCGGGAACAATGCGATCTTGAGCATGAAGCCGACGAGCATGAAGCCGAACGAGGCCTGGACAAGCGGATCAGTGTAGCCCACCTCGGCGAGCGTCGACTGGAGATCGAGCATGTTCAGCGTGCCCGTCGCCACGAGCGCGTAGCCAACGCCGATCAGGTACAAGGAGGCTCCCACGGTCCCCAAAAAGAGGTATTTCAGTGCGCCGTAGGCCGCCTCGCCGGTGTGGTCGCTGGCGACCAGCGCGTAGGTAATGAGCCCGACGATCTCGAGAAACACGAACAGGTTGAACAGGTCGCCGGTGAGCGCCATCCCGAACAGCCCACCCATGAGCAGGAGCAGCCCGCTGTAGAAGGCGTTGCTCTGGGGGCCGGTAGAGCGGCTGTAGACGAGCACGGCGACCGAGACGACGCCGATCAACAACGCGATCACCGCCGACAGCCCATCGCCGACGAGTTCGATACCGTACGGTGCTGGATAGCCAGCCATCTCGTGGATGAGTCGCTGGCCATCCGGTGTCTCGGCGGTGTAGATCTCCCACGACAGCAGCGCTGCCATGACCGTCGACGCGAGCGAGCCGACGAACGCGATCGGCCAGCCAGCGCGTTCGAACCGAAGGCCCAACAGCAGCGGGAACACCGCCAACAGCAGCGGAACGGTGACCAACAGCGCGAGCAGATCACTCATCGTTGATCACCTCCCGAAGCGCGTCGGCCCGAAGCGTGCCGTACTCGCTGTACAGGCGGATCGTCAGCGCGAGACCGACCGCAGTCAAGCTGATGCCGACCACAATCGCGGTCAACACGATCACCTGTGGCAATGGGCTGACAAAGGGCCCACTGCCTTCGAGAATGGTCGCACGGCCGCCAACGCGGTAGGCCGAGGTGATGAAGAACAGGAAAATCCCTGTCTGAAACATATTCAGCCCGATGACTTTCTTGACGAGGTTTTGGTTCGCGATGAGCATATACAGGCCAGTCGTCGACAACAGCACGAACAGCACGTAGGCGTGGCGCGTTGTCACCAGTGAAACGAGATCGGTCATTGGTCGGTGCCTCCCGTGGGGATGTCAGCGCCGTCTGCGAGCGTTTCGTCCGAGGGTTCGTCGACTCGTGGTGGTTCGTCAGCTGGTGGGGTGTAGCCGCCTGCGAGAGCGAAAAACAGCCCCATCAGGATCCCCGAGACAATGAAGGCGATGCCGAAGATCTCGACGCCCTCCATGCCGTACTTGACGAACTCGTAGTCGGCAAGCCCCAGTGCATCTCCGAGCAGTGGTTCGTACGCCGTATATTCGAGGAAGCTGCCGCCGAGCAACAGCGGCCCGAAGCCGATCGCACCGAACAACAGCACACCGGCCGTACCGAGTCCGACGACCGTGCTGTTGGCGAGCCACTGACGCGTCGACTCGATGCCGAACGCGAAGGCGATCATCAACACGACTGAGGCGATGATCGCTCCGCCCTGGAAGCCACCACCAGGGGTGTCCGCGCCGTGGAAGGTAATAAACAGGCCGTAGGTCATCACGAACGGAATAACGACTTTGACCGTCGTCATGATGACCTGGCTTTCGGTGTACACCGGCCGCTGTCTGAGCGTGCCGCCGCCGTCGACGCGGCTGGTCTCGCGGTCGTCGCTCACGTGGTGAACACCTCCCGGCCGAGCACCAGCAGGCTCGCGACGCCAGCGGCGAAGACGACGACCGCCTCGCCGAACGTATCGAACCCGCGGTAGGCCGCCAACACCGAGGTGACGGCGTTTTTGACGCCGGTTTCGTCGTAGGCGTTCTCAAGATAGTAGCCAGTGACCTCCGCGTTCGCGAGAATCGGCGAGTTTGGATCGCCCACCGCAGGGAATGACAGCAGCGAACCACCGACAACGAGTGCGAACAGCCCGCAGACTGCCAGCGCTGGCCAGTCGACCGGTTCGAACAGCCGGTCGGTCGCCGGGCGTGTCGTTTTGGCAATCGTCAACAACAGGAGGACGGTCGTTACGCCAGCGCCGATGGCGGCCTCCGTCAGTCCGACGTCGGGCGCGCGGTACACCGTATAAATAAGCGCGAGACCGAGGCTATAGGCCGCGAAGACGACGATCGCTGCCAGCACGTCGCGGAACAGTGCGGTGAGTACGGCGGTGATGAGCACGAACACGAACAGCGCGATCTCGATCGGCGTGATACCAACACTCTGGATGACCACGGTCGAGGAGGTCATCGGCGCTCGTCCCCCACGGTCCACGGCTCGATGCCCTCCTCGTAGGCCGCCCGCGCGATAGCGTGGGCAGCGGTCGGGTTCGTCACGAAGATGAACACGAGCAGGAGCACGGTTTTGATCGTCGCGGTCTCCCAACCGAGCGTCAGCGCGACACCCGCGAGGCCGAAGCCCGCGCCGAGCGTGTCGGCCTGCGAGGCCGTGTGGGCCCGCGAGAAAACGTCCGGCAGGCGGATAACGCCCACCGCCGAGACGAATGTGAAGAACAGCCCCACGAGGAGACAAAAGACGATGAGGGCGATCCGGATCTGTTCGATCATATGACACCCCCTCGTTCGACGGTGAACTTCGAGATGGCTATCGACATTAGGAAGTTCAACAGCGCGTACACCAGCGCGATGTCGAGGAACCACGGCTCGTCGAGCGCCGCGCCGAGCAGTGCGAGGATGATGACCGTGTTCGTTCCCAGCACGTTCACTGCCAGCACGCGGTCCTGATTGGTCGGCCCCTTGACCGCCCGGTACAACATGAGCACCGCGAGACTGACGAACAGCGCGGCAACCGAGACGAGAAACGCGCTGACGGTAACGCCACCGACGATGGTAGTTTCAACGAAGCTCATTGTTCATCACCGTCTCGTAGCTCATCACCGTCTTGGAGATCCGCCGGCGTCTCGTCGACGTCGGGGCGCGGAGACGGTTCCGATGACCCTGGCTGCTGGAGCACCTCGGTGTCACCACGTTCGCGTGGCGTGGGTACGCGGACGGCCTCGCGGCCATAGAAAACGAACCGAATCCAGCGTTCGAGCGAGCCGTCGAACAACCCCTCGCGGGCGAACGGCAACAGCGAGTGAACGTACAGGTCTTGGTTGCTTGCGGTTACCGTGAGCGTCCCCGGCGTCAGCGTGATACTGTTCGCAAGCGCTGTAAGCGGCGATCCCGAGCCAACCAGAACCCGGACTCTCGTCATCCGTGGATCGATCTCCATGGTAGGGTCCAAAATCACGCGGGCGACTACGAGGTTCGAGACGATGATCTCGTACAGCAGGTACGGCACGTACACCAATCCACGGAGGATTCGCTTGGGCGATTCGACGAGCGAGGGGTCGCGGTAGAAGCTCACTCCCGACAGCGTGAGCGCGACGACACCGGCCGATAGCAACCCCGTCACGAGGTCAAACGTCCCGCTAAACCCACCGAGAAGCTGATAGAAGACAAACGAGAGACCGAATATGGCCGAAAACCGCGTGAGGTTTGACTGACTCACCAGTCGACCGCGACGCGTCGGGCGTTCGACTGGGGCCTCTTCGATCCGGAGGTCGGTCTGTTCGAGTTCGAACTCCAGCGGTTGGAGCAGGGTCGTCTGGCCGACCAGCGAGTACTCGGGGTCGATCACGACGCGATGGAGGTCGTGTTCGGCGGCGTAGCTTGTTAGCAGATCGGCGTAGTCGGCGGGCGAAAAGAGGTAGGTATCGAGCCCGAGCAGGGCAGTCGTGACCGAGATCGAGTCGGGGTCGACGTCGGCGTCCTCACACTCGTAGCGCGCCCAGACCTCGATCTGTTCGAGCAGATCAGCCGCACGCTCGGTGTCGGCGGCCGTTCCCGGATCATCGTCGCGCCACGTCGCCAAAAACACGAAATGGACGGTCGGTTTTTCAGCAGCGTCGACCAGCACCCCATTGGCCGTCGCATCATTGACCATCTCCTCGTCGACCGTCGCACGGTCGGTTAGCGGTTCGTCGGCCGACGCTTCGTCAGCGTCAGCCTCAGTTTCCGCGTCTGTGGGAGGTTCAGCGAGGGCTTCGAGAAGCTCTTGGACGGCGTAGTCGACGGTCTGTCGGATCGTCGACGAGCGCTTGACAGGGACCAAGAGCCGCTCAGCGTCGTCACCCGCCATTGTCCTCCGACCCCGTGCGGTGGTTGGGTTCGCAGAGCGTCATAGAGATACTTAGTATATGAAACGAGGGCCGCCTCAAAACAATTCTTATCTGGGCTTCTCAGACTGTACTGGTTGGTATGTAAGGCTGGTTTCAGGATCCGAGTTGACACCTCGACGCCGCGAGTTATTCGGTCGACTCCGAGAGAAAGCGAGCCAGCCGACGGGCGATACGCTCGCCCAACAGCCCTTTCGACCCGTCGACGACCTCGCAGTCGGCGGGCGTCTCCGCGTCGTTGCTGACGAGCAGGGCGTGGGTTTCGTCGCTGCCCATCACGCTCGCGTCGTTGGCGACGACCAAGGCGAGATCGACGCGGTCTCGAAGTGCGACCGCGTGGTCGACGAGCGACTCGTCGTCGGCAGTCGTTTCGGCTTTGAACCCGACGAGTGCGAGACTCGGGTGGCCCTGTCGGATGGTGTCGAGCAGTTTTGGCGTTGGCTGGAGATCGAGCGTTCGGGGCTCGCCCGAGCGGATTTTGGCTGGCACCTCTTGGATCGTGAAATCCGAGATCGCCGCCGCCGAAATCAGGCCGTCGGCATCCGTGCAGGCTGCATCAGCGGCCGCCAGCATCTCGGCGGCGCTCTCGACGGCCACCGTGTCAGCGTAGTGGACGTCGGGACCGTCGTGGATCAGCGTCACCTCCGCGCCGCGGATGTGACAGGCGCGGGCAACCGCCCGGCCGGTCGACCCCGAGGCCCGGTTCGTGAGTACGCGAATTGGATCGATCGATTCACTGGTCGCCCCGCTGGTGACGACGACGTGTTTGCCAGCAAGCTCCTGGGGTGTCGACGCGCGTGCGAGGGCAGTGATGATAGCCTCCTCGGTCGCAATCTTGGCTTTTCGTTCTTCGATTCGGGGATCGACGAAGTCGACGCCCCACTGCTCGACGCGCTCGATCGCCTCGAGAACGCCGGGGTGGTCGTACATCGGTTCGTGCATCGCAGGGGCGATAACGACCGGAATTCCAGCACCGAGAGCGGTCGTGGCGGTGGTGGTGACGGGCGTGTCGTCGACCGCGGCGGCGATCTTCCCGACCGTGTTGGCGGTGGCGGGCGCAATCAAAAAGACGTCGGCCCACCCCTCCCGGCCACAGAGCTCGACGTGTTCGACGCGGCCGGTGATCTCTGTGATCACCTTGTGTTCGGTGGCGAACTCGACGGCCCATGGGTGGATGATGCCGCTGGCGCTGGGGCTCATCACGGCGCGAACGGTCGCGCCCTGTCGACGGAGTTCGTGGGCGAGTTCGACCGTTTTGACCGCGGCGATGCTTCCAGTGACGCCGAGTGCGACGTTCAGCCCCTCGAGCATTGGTTCGGAGTGAAGAGCGGCATATAAATAGTCGTTCGGGCTCGCTCTCGCCGAGAGTCGACCGGGAACGAACTACCTTTGAAGGCCGCCGACCGAGCGGTCGTATGCCAACAATCGAGTGTGATCCCGACCGCGCGGCCGACCAGCTTCGGGCCAAAGGGATCGAAATCGAGCCGGGCAACACCGCTCACGAGCAGTGGCGCGCCGAACGAAACGGGGCGGTCGCCGTTGCCTACGACGACAAGATCGTCGTTCAGGGCTCGGATCCGAGCTCGCTGACGCTGGTGCTCAAAGAGGGCGGTGGTCGCGCACACGTGTACTTCGACGGAGCCTCCCGCGGGAATCCCGGCCCGGCGGCGGTTGGGTGGGTGATCGTCACCAGCGACGGGATCGCCGCCGAAGGCAACGAGCGAATCGGCAATACCACGAACAACAAAGCCGAGTACCGGGCGTTGATTCGCGCGCTCGAGGCCGCCCGCGAGTACGGTATCGACGAGGTCGACCTCCGGGGTGACTCCCAGCTGATCGTCAAACAGGTCCGTGGTGAGTGGGACGCCAACGACCCCCAGCTTCGCGAGTACCGCGTCCGCGTTCACGAGCTGCTAGAGGCATTCGACCGCTGGTCGCTCGCCCACGTGCCCAGAGAAATAAACAGCCACGCCGACGAACTGGCAAACGAGGCACTCGATGAGTGAGCTCCCGACAGACGTCGTCGACGAGGCCGAACGACTGACGAAACTCGCCCGGAATGTTGGCGACGATGCCGAGGCCGAGCTGTACGCCGAGCGCCGCGACGAGACACTCGCCGACCACGGCTACACCGCGCGAGTCCGCGAGGAAGACGAGACGCTCGTGTTGTACCCCGACGAGTGGCTAGAGAATGGGACGGTCGTTCTCGACCGCATCGCCGACACCGACCGGGCGGTCGAGGTACCGCTGGCTGCCAGCGACGAGGGAACGTGGGAAGAGATCGAAGCCCACAACGCCGCGCTGGTCGTGGCGGTCGCCGAGGAGTATGGTGAGGTCCACGCCGCAAACGTGCGAGCGTTTGCGGATTTCATGGGGAATCACTATCTGGGGCGCGTCGACGCCGCGAGCGACGAACAGATCGAGGAGTTCACGAGCGAATACTTTCCGCGGAATGCGTGGCCCGATAAAAAACAGCAAGAGGTCGTCGAGACCTCCCTTCGATATCTGTGTACCGTATCCGATGCCGACTGCCCAAGTCAGCTATCAGAGTAGCCTTATTTGAGGGCGTCGACGAGGTCGTAGATGTCCTGTGCGCGGTCGTGGTTGGTCACGAACTTCGAGAGTTTCCACTCGAATTGACCGAGGATGGCTTCGTAGCCCTCGTGAGTCAGCTCGTACTGGTTCGTTCGTTTGTCGAGTTCGCTTTTGTCGACGAGATCCATCTCGACCAGATCGTCGAGGTTGGGATAGAGTCGACCGTGGTTGACTTCCGTCCCGTAGTAGGATTCGAGCTCGCGTTTGATTGCCAGCCCGTAGCGTGGCTCTTCGGCGAGGATCACGAGGATGTTCTGTTGGAACGCGGTCAGATCGCGTGCCAGGCCCGATTCGTCAGTAACTGATTGTGCCTCTGACATGGTTGGGTAAATGTCATCATGCTATTTAACACTTCGGAACTCGGAGGTTTTCTTGGGATTTTCTCGGACAGAGACACGCGTATTACCGGCTCAATCACCTGATTATCGCTTTTTTCGTTGCATTCGATGATATGCTGCCCATGGAATATGTCCGCTACGATATACCAACAGTAACCTTTCATAACAGTTGTCGGACAGTGTGGTCGACGAGCGGCCGCAAGTGTATGGCTATCATGCAGTGGTGATCGATTCCCGAAAGGACTTTTGCGTGGGTTTCAGAACGAGTAGATGTAATGACGAACCTCTGGAAAACGTTGGATGCGGGACCTGATGCGCCCGAGACGATTTACGCAGTTATCGAGTGTCTGAAAGGCGACCGGAACAAGTACGAGTACGACAAGGACATTCCGGCGGTCGTGTTGGATCGCGTGCTCCACTCGAACGTCCACTACCCATCGGACTACGGCTTTATCCCACAGACGTGGTACGACGACGATGATCCGCTCGATGTGCTCGTGTTGGTCGAAGACCAGACGTTCCCCGGCTGTGTGATCGAGGCCCGACCCATCGCACTCATGAAAATGGACGACGGTGGCGAACAGGACGACAAGGTCATTGCTGTCCCAACCGAGGACCCACGGTTCGACCACCTCGAAGACCTCTCGGACATCCCACAACAGCAACAAGACGAGATCACCGAGTTCTTCAACACGTACAAAAACCTCGAACCGGGCAAACAGGCCGAAATCCTCGGTTGGGAAAACAAAGCCGCTGCCGTCGACGCCATCGAACACAGCCAAGAACTCTACGAAGAGACGTTCTAACTGGTCGGTTGGAGCACCCATTTTCTGTACTGCAGTTGTTGTCGGCCGAAAGACGTCCAGCTATGTGTCTCGCGCATACTGGCACGGAACGTGATACGGTATGCGCATGAGTAATTATTTGCCCGTTTAGCCCGAAAGGAGAACTGTGATGGCTGTATCCCAATCAAGCTTCGGCATGCGTCATCCGACGGTTGTACCGACCAACTTCGATCCGTCGACCGATGCGGACGCAGATGACGAGGGCCAAGAATCCGAAACCGAGACCCCAACCGAGCTAGCGGCCGACGAGACGGGGTGAGGTCGACCCAAGAGGGCCAATGTTCGGCGCTGGGGAGCCAAACGCCTTTCAGCCCGCCACTGTTAGGTGTAGCTAATGGCGAAATGCGACGAGTGTGGTGCCAACGAAAACATGCCGTACCAGTGTCGACGCTGTGGGCAGACGTTCTGTGCGGACCATCGACTCCCGGAGAACCACAGCTGTCCGGGGCTCAACAGTTGGAACGACCCTGGCGGCGTTTTCGACAGCGGCTTCGACGAGTCGGTCGAGACTGGTGGCCGCAGATCGAAGGCCAAAGGGATGGTCGACAAGCTCACCGGAACTGGCGGACCACTGGGCTATTTCCGCGGGAACATGGCTTACACCATGTTGGGGCTGATGTGGATCACGTTCCTGCTCCAACTCATCGTCGCGGCGGTGTTCGGTGAAGCCGCCCAACGCGCCCTGTTTGCGATCTCCACGGAGAACCCCGAGTACGTCTGGACATGGATCACGTCGATTTTCGCCCACGGCGGGCTCTACCATCTGGCGGCCAACAGCATCGCGCTGTTCTTTTTCGGGCCGATCGTCGAGCGCTACACCGGATCGAAGAAGTTCGCACTCCTGTTCGTCGGTGCGGGGCTGGCCGCGGGACTCGGCCACACCGGCGTCGCGCTGCTCATGGGCGAACCCTCCGCGGTACTCGGAGCCAGCGGTGCGGTGTTCGCTATTTTGGGTGTGCTGACTGTGCTCAACCCAGACATGAAGGTGCTGCTGTTCTTCATCCTCCCGATCCCGCTCTACATTCTCACGTTCGGGTTTGCGATTCTTTCCGTCCTGTTTTTGGTCAGCCCGAGCGCCGCGGGTACCGCCGGCATGGCGAACGTCGCCCACTTCGCACACCTCGTCGGCTTGGTCATCGGACTGTGGTACGGTCGACAGCTCAAAGGCACCGTCCGCGTTCCGAACCAACTCCAGTTCGGCGGTCCCGGCGGCCCCGGTGGACCAGGTGGTCCCGGTGGCCGTCGACGGTTCTAAATGATGAACCCGGTTCACCCCGACCTACTCGCCGATCCAACACTTTCGCGTGCGGAAATGGAGTCACTTCAGCGCGAGATCGCCGCCGAAGCCGAGTTCACGGATCGACTGAGTTTCGATCCGACAACAATCACCGACCAGTTGGCGACATGGGAAAAATCGGCGGACGCAACGCAGTCGACACTGACCGGAACCGAGTCGACCGAGAGTACCGACCCACGTGAGTCACCGATCATCGCGGGTATCGACCAAGCCTTTGTCGACGGCCGGGCGATCAGTGCGATCGTCGCGCTCCGCAACGGCGAGGTGATCGAACGAACCCACGCGGCCACCGAACTCTCCGTTCCGTATATACCTGGCCTGCTGTCGTTTCGTGAGGGAGAGTCGATCGTCGACGCCTTCGCGACCCTCGACTGTGAGCCGGATCTCGTCTGTTTCGACGGCAGCGGTCGGATCCATTACCGCCAGGCCGGACTCGCTACCCACATGGGTGTCGTGTTCAACCTTCCGGCGATCGGCGTCGCCAAGAGCCTGTTGTGTGGCACACCCCGCGAGTCGGTCGACGACCGACCCGAAGGCTGGCGCACACCCATCGAGGCCACGAGTCGTGCCGACTGTCCCGATGGGACCGTGATCGGCTACGCCTACCAGTCGAGACAGTACGACTCCGGCAATCGGTATATAAATCCACTCTACGTGAGCCCCGGCCACCGAGTGAGTGCCGAGACCGCGGTCGACCTCGTGGCCGCCTGCTGTCAGGGATTCAAACTCCCCGAGCCGACACGGCTGGCCGACAGCTACGCTGACGAGGTGAAATCGACGGTACCAAGTGACTAACAAAGAGGGGAAGCCGGTCCAAAAAAGGCACATAATTAACACCCAGCGGACAGAATAGCCGGTGTGCAACCGAAGACGGTACTCATTACTGGCTGTTCGTCCGGCATCGGGCGGGCCACCGCCCTCGCGTTCGAAGCCGAGGGGTGGACGGTGTATGCGACCGCCCGCGACCCGAGTGATATCGAGGTGCTCGAAGACGCCGGCTGTCTGGTCGACCAACTCGACGTCACCAACCAAGCCGACATCGACCGCGTCGTCGACCGGATTCTCGACGAGAAGGGCGTGATCTCCTGTCTGGTCAACAACGCCGGTTTCGGCCAGTTCGGACCCATCGAGGATGTGCCGATCGAGCAGGTCGAAACACAGTACGAAGTGAACGTCTACGGCCCTCACCGACTCATCCGTGCCGTCTTGCCCCACATGCGACGCGAGGAGGCGGGGACGATCATCAACGTCTCCTCTGTCGCCGGGCGGGTCGCCTTTCCTGGCGGTGGCGTCTACTGCGGCTCGAAGTTCGCCCTCGAAGCGATGTCCGACGCCCTCCGCGCCGAGGTCGAACCGTTCGGGGTCGACGTCGTCGTGATTGAACCCGGTCCCGTCCAAACGAACTTCTCCGAACGGGCCACAAACGAGACCGACGGAAACGACCGCACCGAGGCCTACGATGACTTCTACAGCATTTTCGACGACACCGAAGCCATCGGTGGCGACGGCCCCGGCTCGGTCCCACCCCAGCGCGTGGCCGAGGACATCGTCAACGCCGCCAGCGCGACCAAACCGGTCGCCCGTGTCCCGGTCGGCACTGTCGCCCGCGTGAGTGTCCTTGCTCGATTTATACCGGATACACTCCGCGACCAACTCTGGTCGCTGGTCCGCCGGTTCACGTAGCTGTCCTTTTTAAGCCAAACAGGCTGCAACAACGCGGAGGGCTGCTTCGCCGCGCACCTCGTCGGCCAATAGCGGTACTCGTTTGACCTCGCGGCCGCGAAACAGATTGGTCGACTGCTGGAGCGCGTTTTGCTGGACCTGCCATCGACGCTGACAGAACTCACACTCGTCGAGATTCGGGGTGACGATCCAGTCGGAGTCGATCTCTTGGTCGGTGATATCGGCGAGATCCTCCATCACTCGATTGACGACGAGCGTCTGGACTGGAATCTCGAACGCGCTTAGTTGGTCGACCAGCCGTTCGGACTCAACGACGCTCATCTCCTCGGGAATCATCACTACTCGGAAGTCCGTCTGATCGGGATCACGAAGCACCGCCCGAAGCCGTTCGATTCGCTCGCGGAGCTGCTCCATATCCGCCATCGGATCGGTATTCTCGCTTCCGCCGCCGAACATCCCTTTAATACCATCAAACATCCCTTGCATTCGCTGGCGCAGCTTCATCACGCGGCCGACCATCGAATCCATCAGTTCGGGGAGTTCGAGCAGTCGAAGCGTGTGGCCTGTCGGCGCGGTGTCGACGATCACCCGGTCGAACCGTGGGTCGTCGAGATACTCCAGTAGCTGGCGCATCGCTGCCGCCTCGTCCGCGCCGGGCATCGAACCACCCATCCCCATCATCTCGGCCATCCCGCCCATCGCCTCATTCTCTCGACTCCCGCCGAACATATCGCCCATTTCACCCATCCCGCCGAGTGGGTCTTCGTCGGTGCCGAACATCCCCTCACCCATCGCTTCGTCGGGGTCGATTTCGGCGGCCCACAGCGGTAGGTCCTCGCGAATTCGAGTCGGTGTCGGCGGAATCGGTGTTTCAAGCGTATCCGACAGCGAGTGGGCCGGATCGGTCGAGACGACGAGCGTCGATACCCCACCAGCCGCACTCGACAGTGCGGTCGCGGCCGCCATCGTCGTCTTGCCGACGCCACCCTTGCCACCGTAGAGGACGTACTCGGGGGCGTCGACGCCCGCAGGCAGATCGGTTTTCGTCGCTGTGACCTCGACCGGCTGTGGACCGTCGCTTCGGACGTGGTCGTCCTCGGGCTCTGCAGCCTCCGACTCCTCGCCTTCGACCTCGTCGACGGCCTCGACATCGATCTCGCTCATACGGGAGGAGACAGCACCGGGGCTTGTGTACTCGTCGGTCTAGTTGAAGTAGTCGGCCAGCCGTTCGGCGGCCTCGGTCACCCGCGGCGTGACGAGCGCAAAGCGGAGCCAGTCGCCTCGCGCAGTCCCAAACGTCGCCCCCGGCATTCCGGCCACCCCAGCCTCGTCGATCAACGTTTTGACGTTGTCCATCGTCCCCGGAAAGTCGTCGAACCGCGCCATCACGTAAAATGCTCCGTCGGGGGTGGTGTATTCCGCACCCGCGGCATCGAGTGCAGTGGTAAACGCGTCGACGCGCTCTTTGAGGCGCTCGCGCGCGGCCGCATAGTAGTCGGGGCCTGTCTCGCGGTAGGCACTGTATACTGCCTGTTGGGCTGGTCGACTGGTTGCCACGTTGACCAGCATATGGCGGGTTTTGGCCGCCTGGATCTGTTCGGGTGGGAAGATCGCATAGCCCACACGGAAGCCAGTGATCGCCATCGATTTCGAGACGCCGCTGGTGACGATCACGTTCTCCGCGTCGAGTGTGAGTGCGCTCTCGAAGCTGCCAGAAAAATCGAAATGGTCGTAGACCTCGTCGACGACCACCAATGAATTGTGGTCGGCGGCAGTCTCGACGACCGCTCGAACCGAGTCGATGTCGTACACCGCGCCGGTGGGATTGTTCGGCGTGTTGAGCACGACGAGGGCAGTGTCAGGACCGATCGCCTCGCAGGTGGCCGCGGTGTCGAGGGTTCCATCATCGGCAGTCTCGACGAGTCGGCTCTCGCCGCCGAGCATCGAGACCTTGCCCGGATAGTAGGGGTACACTGGATCGATGAGTACGGCCTCGGTTCCGGCCTCGCGGTCGAGTGCACCCGCCATTCCGAGGTAGTTGGCTTCACCGGTGCCATTAGTGACGATGACGCGTGCGGTGTCGACGTTTCGGCGCTGGGCGATCTCCTCGCGGAGCGATGTGAGGCCGTCGCTCGGTGGATACTGAAACTCGCTAGCATCGCGGTCGGCGTACTTGCCCAGCCCCTCGCGGATCGCCACGGGTGGCTCCCAGTCGGGGTTGCCACTCACCATGTCGATGACGTCGCCGTCGGCAGCGGCCGCGTACTGCATCACGTGGAAGAACTGTGGCGTCTCGTAGTTCATAAGCGGTGATTCGACGCTGTTGCCCTCTTTCTTTCGCCATCGCCTGCTGGCGGTAGTCGATCCCTACTCGGAAACATACACATAGTTGGGCGGATACTCACGGAATAGAGAATGAACAAACGTGGGCACGTGATGAACGCGGTATTGCTGAGTATCGGGCTGGGGGCAGTGCTCCAGCCGACGTGGGATATAGCGACCGCCGAGATGATCCTCAAGCTCTCGGTGCCGGTTACGCTCGGGGCGCTGATGCCCGACGTCGACACCGCCTTCGGCAAACACAGAAAGACGTTCCACAACCTCCCGATGTTGGCGGTCTTCATGGCGTGGCCGCTCTACTTCGGGAACCTCCAGTACGTCTGGATCGGTGTGGCGACCCACTACATCCTGGATGTCGTCGGTAGCACCCGCGGGATCGCGCTGTGGTACCCCTTCTTGAGCCAGGAGTACAATCTTCCGGTCGGGATTCCGGTCTCTAGCAGCAAAGCCGATCTCGTGACGATTCTCGTCACCGGGTTGGAGATCGGTGCGTTCGCAGGTCTCCTCTATTACGTCTGGCCACAGGCACTCGTCTACGGGGACCAGGTCGTCGCAATGCTGCCGTGATTACAGGTCGACTACTCCGACAGTAACCACCGCCTATTTTTCAGTGTCGATAGGACCACGGTCTGTGGTCAGCGACGCTTCGACCGCCGATTCGAGCGGCTCTACGAGCTGTCCAACGACGGTGTAGGGATCTGTTTCTCGACTGGCAACTGAGTCGGCGAGCTGTTCGATCCCACCGTGGCTATCGAGTATGCGTTCGGCGATCTCCCCGAGGTCAGCCCGGAGAAGCCGTCGAATTTCGGTTTCGGCCCGCCGTCGACGCCGCCCCTCGCGTTCACCGGAATCATCGAGATACCGCCGGTGATCGTCGAGAGCCACCCGGAGCTCATCGACACCCTCGCTGGTGGTGGCTACGGTTTCGATCACCGGCGGCGTCCAGCCGCTGTCGTCGCCCGTGTCGCCTCCTTCGGGTTCGGAGCTTGCGGCGTCGGGGCCGTGGTGGCCGGTCGACAGCCCCGCCGCGGGCTTGGCATCCATGTGGATCATCGTTTCGAGATCAGCGACTGTGGCGGCCGTCTCGTCCATGTCGGCTTTATTTACGACGAACAGATCGCCGATTTCGAGGATTCCCGCCTTCAGCAGCTGGATGTCGTCACCCGAGCCGGGTTGGACCACGACGACGACCGTTTCGGCGGTTTCGACGATATCGACCTCGTTTTGGCCCGCGCCAACCGTTTCGACGATAATGCGATCCTTGCCGAACGCATCGAGCGCTTTGACCGCATCGGCGGTCGCCATCGACAGCCCGCCGAGTCGCCCGCGGGCGCTCATCGATCGAACGAAGACGTCCATATCGCCCGCAGTCGAGCCCATCCGGATTCGATCACCCAGTACCGAGCCGCCGGTGTAGGGAGAAGACGGGTCGACCGCGATGATGCCCACGGTCTCGCCGTGATCGCGGTACTGCTTGGTGAGCGCGTCGACCAGCGTCGACTTGCCGGTTCCGGGACTTCCCGTAATACCAACGACTGAGGCTGTGCCGGTTTCGGCGTGGAGTGCCGAGAGGAGTTGGCGGTACCCCGGCGTCCGATTCTCGATCCGTGTGATCACGCGAGCGAGTGCGCTGTGGTCACCTTCCAGAAGCGAGTCGTACAGGGCGGCGTTCTCGGCGCTGAGCTCAACCATTCTCACGCCTCGGTAGCGACGTGATCTCGGACGAACTCGACTGTCTCTCGAACCGACGTTCCGGGGCCGAACACCTCGTCGACACCCAACGCTTTGAGATCGGCGATATCGCCCTCTGGAACGATTCCGCCGACGATAATCAGCATCTCGTCGAAGGCGTCGTAGGATTTTAGCCCCTCGATGACTTTCGGCACGAGCGTGTTGTGTGCCCCCGAGAGAATCGAGATACCGAGCACGTCGACGTCCTCTTGGACCGCCGCTTGGACGATCTCTTCGGGCGCTCGGTGGAGTCCCGAGTAGATGACCTCGAAGCCCGCGTCTCGAAACGCGCGAGCGATAACGTGGGCTCCCCGGTCGTGGCCGTCGAGACCGACTTTCGCCACGAGACACCGGGTCGACCGCTGTGACTGATCCGCACTCATACCTGATTGTTTGTGAGAGATGGGTTTGATTGTACCGGAGCCATACTTACCGCAGCGTTCCGAACATCGAGCCTGCACAGAACTTCTGAGTCGCAAATACCTGGTTGTCCTCGGTTATCAGTACCCCGATGCCGCTTTCGGCGAACGAGTCACGCAAGATATTCTCGCGATGACCCGGCGAGTTCATCCACCCCTCGACGAGATGGGCCGCGAGCTCGTCTTCGGTTTCGACAGTGACCGTTTCGGAGCCCGTGTCGACGGGTTTGTCGAACCACGACTGGGCGACATTCTCACCGCCTGCCTGACAGCCCGCCTCCGCAAGCCGGTCTTTCGGTGTGATGCCATCTGGACTCTCGTGGCCAACGTAGCCGTCTTCGATCATATCGGCGCTGTGGCCGCGCGCAACGCGTTGGAGCTCCTCGTCAGTATCGAGTGGTTCGAGCCCTTCGGCAGCACGTTCGTCGTTAATCTCTTTGTGTATCAGCCGTTCGACCCGCTGTTCGTCAGCGACGGTTGCGTTCTGGTCGACGGTTTCGTCGTTGACCTCCGACGACTCAGAGTTCGATTCAGCCTCGCGGTCGACGAGTTCGTCGACCGACTCATCGGTGAGTGGGACGTCCTGACCGGCCAGTTCGTCGGCGAGCGGACCAACGCCGGCAAAACCACCGGTCGCGATGAGTCCGACGATGACGAGGTAGAACACCATCAAACGAACCACGATACGCAACAGCATGTCGACCAACCGAATCATCGTGCGTAATGCTGGCTATGGGGTGTGTCTGTCATTGGAGGGTGGTTCACTCGGTGAGTTGAGTGCGATACGTCTACTCGACGGCCAAGGCTCATTACTCTAATTCAGCACCCTTGAGACGTCCGTCTACGTACGTATCAGTGACGTCTGTATTCCAGTTCGTTATCTGTACGGTCGACAGCCGTGCTCGCGTCGACATCGTACGCGCGTCGACAACTGCAGCGTCGCTCTCGGGTTCAGTCATTCTCCCGGAGCACTACCGCTCAGGGCTCAAAAATCCGCAAAACGGATTTGCGTCGATACCGCGACGCGTCGTTTCCGCACAGTGGTCAAAACGCCTTATAGGCGTTCGACGTTGGCCGCTCGTGGACCCTTCGGGGACTGTTCGATGTCGAACTCGACGTCCTGACCCTCTTCGAGGTCCGGGCCGCCAACGTCTTCCATGTGGAAGAAGACGTCGTCGTCAGCATCGTCAGTGTCAATAAATCCGTAGCCGCCTGTGTCGTTGAAGAAATCAACGGTTCCTTTCGCCATTGCAAATAGACCATAACACCCCAGATTGATAAACCCCCCGTGAGATGCGATACCTTAGACCGCAAGCCGACTGTCGACCAGTAGTGACTGTCTACCGTTACGTGACTTCCTGAAAAGACGCCTAGTCACTCCAGTAGTCCGTCCCTACCGACGGTTTTCTGCCACTGACTGTTTACTGCCTTCCATCTACCGCCTACTGCCTGCTGGCCCTGGTCGACCGATCAGAGATGGACGCGTTTGATATCGGCGGGCCCTGCACGCCGAACCACCGCTCGAACGACGTCGTTGGCATAACAGAGGTTGTCCGAATCACCGTCGAGTACGAGCAGTTTGGCATCGCGACCCTCCTCGATGACGCCGCAGTTGAGCCCCGCGATTTTCGCGCCGTTGAGCGTCGCCATACGCAGGATCGTTTCGGCCGGTAGATCGGTCAGTTTGGCTGCAAACTCCATCTCGCGGAACATCGACGGGCTGTTTGTCATTACGTTATCCGTCCCCAACGCGACCGTCGTTCGCTCGGAGAGTTCGCGGATCGGCGGCACGCCGACGTTCGTGACGAGATTCGACCGTGGACAGACGACTGCTGGCGTTTGACTGTCTTCAATCCGGTCGAGGTGGAGCGTTTCGGCGTGGACGAGGTGGACGAGAAAATCCGGATCGAGGTCCAACGCAGGGTTGATATCCGTGGAATCACGCTCGCCAGCGTGTATCCCGAACAGTTTGTTGGCCCGCCGCGTGGCGTTTCGCATGGCATCGAAGTCGCCATCGCGCGCGCCCGACGCTCCAAACCCATCGCCAGCCTCCATGGCGGCTTCGGTCTCTCGGCCCAGGATCACGGGCTCGATCCGCCGACGTGCCAGCGCGTCCGTGATCATCTCGACGCCGTCGACACCACCCTCACGGAACTCGATGAAGGCGGCTGTCCCGGTTTCTTCCATCTGGTTCAGCGTGCGGGCCATCGCGTCGACGGTGGTCTCGCGGTCGGTACTGCGAAGCAGCCGGTGTTTGAGTCCGTCCGGCGGTGCAACGAGTTCGTCGAGCGAGAGGCCGCCACCGGCTTCTTTGGCGATCGAGTCGCCGATGTGGGTGTGGGCGTTGACGAACGCCGGAATCACGATCGAATCCGATCCCGTTTCGGTCTCCTCGATTGCCTGAATCTCGCCGTGTTCGACCAACACGCGGCCCGCAACCGGCTCGAACTCCGGGCCAACGAGGATGGTCCCCTCCACGTTCATAACCGTGGGTTTGGGGCCGGTGGCTTGAACCTCCCGAACTCAGGTGGCGACCGAACAGCAAACGCCTACTCGAAGTCGTCGAGCGTCGCATGGAGCCCGCGGCGGGTCTCGTGAATCAGCCCGTCGGGAAGTTCGAGACCGAGCTCCTCGGCGGCGAGTCGACCTACTCTTTCGGTGGCTTCCCGGCGCGTGTAGACGCCGAGCCGCCACTGGCCGCGCTGGGTGGTCCGTAAGGCACCGACTAACGGCGACTGATCGCCCAGATTTCGGATCTCGCCGTTGACGATCACGCGGCTCGTCGACTCCCGCATCGTCGGCTCGTCAGGTATTTCGACGATCACATCCGTTGTCGGGAGATACGCCCGGTTGGCAATAGTCGACTCCAGATCTCGAATCTTCTCGTGGTCAGCCTCGAGCAGCGAGTCAGGAACGTGCTGGAGTTCGGCCCACACCGCCCTTTTAAGTAGTTGCCGACTACCGTAGCGTTCGGCGAACCCCTCGGTCGCGGGTGTCTCACGGAGGACCGCGATGAGGTCATGGTCGTCCATCCGACGCAGGCGGTCGGCGTCGATGGCTGTCTCCTCAATGAGGCGCTCGCTTGCCCGACGCAACATTGCTTTGCTGATCCGGGCGACAGGGTGCATGTAGACGGTGGGGTTCATCAGGGCGCGCGCAAGCAGCAGGCTCTCGGCGGTTTGGACGTTCCCTTCGTCGAAGAGGAGTTCGCCGTCGACGAACGTCAACTCCCGAATGAGTCGCTCGGTATCGATCGTGCCGTAGGGGACGCCTGTGTGGTGGGCATCGCGGACGAGGTAGTCCATCCGGTCGACGTCGAGTTCGCCCGAAACGAGCTGGCCGAACTGCCCCTCGCCCGCGACGAGCCCTGCGATATGCGCGGGGTCGAGGTCGTGATCTCGGAGCGTCTCGCCGACTGCTCCGGCGGCGAGGAGTTCGCCGACGTCGTCGTGATACTTGCCGGTGTAGCGGGCGGTGAGTTCTTCGGTGTTGTGACTAAACGGGCCGTGGCCCACATCGTGGAGCAGCGCGGCCGCCCGGACGCGCTCGGCTTGAACGCCTTCGATACCGATCTCGTCTAGGGCTCGGTTAGCGAGGTGATACACGCCGAGGCTGTGTTCGAAGCGAGTGTGGTTGGCCGAGGGGTAGACCAGCTGGACCGTCCCCAACTGTTTGATATGCCGCAGCCGCTGGACGGTCGAGGTGTCGAGGAGATCCTCGGCGACGCCCTCGATCTCGATGTGGTCGTGGACGCTGTCCTTGATCGTGGCCATACGGTCGACTCGACGGCCAGCCTGAAAAACAGTTACTGCGAGGCAGAAGTGACTACTTCAAGAACTGCGAGGCAGAAGTGACTACTTCAAGAACTGCGAGGCAGAAGTGACTACTTCAAGAACTGCGAGGCAGAAGTGACTACTTCAAGAACTGCGAGGCAGAAGTGACTACTTCAAGAACTGCGAGGTGGAAGTGACTACTCCAAGACGACCAGCACGTCACCCATATCCACACTGTCACCTTCGCCGATCAGAATCTGGGACACGGTGCCGCCGCGTTCAGTCACCACGTCGTTTTCCATCTTCATCGCTTCGAGGACACAAACCACGTCATCTGGGGCAATCTCGTCGCCCACCGCGACGTCGACCGAGAGGATCGTGCCCTGCATCTCAGCAGTCACAGTGTCGCCACCTTCGACTGAAATCTCCTTGTCGCCTTCGTCCGCTTTGGCCTGTGGGGGTCGCTGCATTCCGCCGTTGTTCCCGCCTGGATTGGCTGATTCGACGGTGATCGGTGGTGCGCCACGTTCTTCCAGCGAGACGTCGAACCGTTTGCCGTTGACTTCGACCGTAAAGTCGCGCTCGGTCGACTCCTCGCTTTCGCCCTCGTCGCCCTCGTTGCCAGCGGTGGTCGGCCCCCACTGCGAGACCGCCTCCTCGATTCGACTGTGGTCGAGGACGTTGTCGAGATAGTTGGTCGTGTGCTCGCCGTTCGAAAACGCCTCATCGGTCAGCATCAGGCGGTGGAACGGAATAATGGTGTGAAAGCCGTCGATCTCGAACTCGGCGAGTGCGCGCTCCGAGCGAGTCAAACACTCCTCTCGATCACTGGCCGAGACGACCAGTTTGGCGATCATCGAGTCGTAGTCGCCGCCGATCTCGTCGCCCTGACGAATCGCATCGTCGATCCGAACGCCAATCCCGCCCGCCGGGTCGTAGGTTTCGAGCCTGCCAGAAGCGGGCTCGAACTCTTTGGCGGGGTTTTCGGCGTTGATCCGGAACTCCATGGCATGACCCTCGATCTCGACGTCTTCCTGGGCGAAGCTGAGTTCCTCGTCCGCGGCGATCCGTATTTGCCACTTGACGATGTCGAGGCCCGTGATCTGTTCGGTCACCGTGTGTTCGACCTGGATCCGCGTGTTGACCTCCATGAAGTAGAAGTTCCCGTCCTCGACGAGGAACTCGACGGTCCCGGCGTTGGTGTAGCCCGCGGCGTCGACGCCCCGTTTGGCGGCCTCGCCGATCTGCTCGCGGAGCTCGTCGGTGAGCGCGGGTGAAGGCGCTTCTTCAATGACTTTCTGGTGGCGGCGCTGCAGCGAGCAGTCGCGCTCGCCGAGATGTCGGACGTTGCCGTGATGATCGGCGATAATCTGGACCTCGATGTGGCGGGGGGCTTCGAGATACTTTTCGACGTAGACCGAATCGTTGTCGAAGTAGGCTTCGCCCTCGCGCTGGGCGGTCTCGAACTGTGATTCGACCTCGTCCTCGCTGTGGACGACCTTCAGACCGCGGCCGCCGCCGCCACCCTCAGCCTTGATCGCGACCGGATACCCGTACTCTTCGGCGACCGCTGTGATCTCCGCGACCGATTCGACTGGTTCGGTTGTTCCGGGGACTACCGGCACGTCGGCCTCCTGCATCAGCGAGCGGGCCTTGGTCTTCTCGCCGAGTGCTTCCATCGCCTCGGCGTCAGGACCGATCCACGTGAACCCGCGGTCGTCGACCTTGGCGGCGAACGTGGCGTTTTCGGCCAGAAAGCCGTAACCGGGGTGGATGGCGTCGGCACCGGCCTTTTCGGCGGCATCCAGAACGGCCTCGTGATCGAGATAGGAGTCGGCCGCGCGTGCGGGGCCGATGTTGTAGGCCTCGTCGGCATACCGGACGTGGCCGCTGTGCTTGTCGACATCGCTGTACACAGCGACCGTCCTGACTCCCAGCTCCTCGCAGGCGCGCATCACGCGAACCGCGATCTCTCCACGGTTGGCGACCAGAACCTTACTGAACATCTTTGCGAACTATTCGCCCATCGGCCACGTGATTCTATCGGTCGACGAACTCACCAAACCCGCCGTTTGGCCACGAATACTGATGCGTACTGACCGAATACCGGCCACCGGTCCTGTCGATCGGAACAGTCAGATACGTCGACTCGATTCGACTGGCATGGACCTCACGAAAAAGCAGGTACAGTGGACCGCGATCGTCGTCGGGGCGACGTGTTACTTCTTTCTGGGTGGATTGACCGACCTCGGCTTTCCGATCCAGCTCGGATCGTTCGTTGGCCTCGCAGTCGTCCTTCCGGCCATCGTGACGCGAACGGCCTCGTTCCAACGGCTCTTGACCGTCGACGGTTCTGGATCGTCGGACGACGAGTACCGGTTCTAGGTCGTTGGTAACTACTCGACTTCGTTGCGAAGCTGTTCGATCCGGTCGACCTGCGAACTCACGGAATCAGTAATCCGGTTGGCGGCGGTGTCGATCTCGTCGGCGTTGGTCGCCGTCTCATCGACCATCGACGCGACGGTGGTCGCACTCGCGGCCTGCTGGTCGGTGGCGGCGGCCACTTCGTCGACGCCCGCGGTGACCTCGCCGACCGCGTCGGTGATCTCGTCGAGACTCGACTGGGCCTCGTTGGCCCGGTTCATCCCGGTTTCGACCCTGGCGACGCTGGTTTCGAGGCTTCGAACCGCGCGCTCGGCGTCGGTGGTGATCCGCTCGACGGTGCTGTCGATTCCGGTGGCTTGCTCGCGGGACTCCTGGGCGAGTGATTTAATCTCGTCGGCGACGACCGCAAAGCCCGCGCCGGCTTCGCCAACTCGGGCGGCCTCGATCGAGGCGTTCAGCGCGAGCAGGTTGGTCTGGTCGGCGATCTCGTCGATCACGTCGGCCAGCTCGGTGATCTCCTCGATGCCCTCGCTAATCGTTCGGAGTTCGCCCATCGCCGCTTCGGTTACTGACTGGATCTCCTCCATCGCGTCGACGACCTCCTCGGTCGCCTCCTCGCCCTCGTTGGCGCGCTCGTCGGCCTGTTCGGCGGCGATGGCGACCTCCTCCGAGGAGGAGGCGATCTCCTCGACGGCGGCGCTCAGATCGGCGACCTCCGCCGAGACGTCGCGCATTCCGTTTGACTGCTCGTGCGCCCGGTTGGCGATCTCCTCGACGCCCTCGGCGATCTCGGCGGAGGTATCATATAGCGACGCCAGCGAGGAGGCGACGTCCGTGTTCTCGACGTTACCGAGATCCTCGCTGTCGACGTCTTCCAACTCCTCTGTATCGAGCGCCCCGACCTCTACCGGCTCCGTGGTTTCTGTCACAGCACCGTTGTTCGCGGTCATGATAACAATCCGGGAACCAGTTGTATATAACGAACGGACAAGTTATCATTTATGATAGTTGACACGCGTTACACGGGCGATGGCTTATAAATCAGCACCGAAGACGCGCTTTTCGACGCTGCGGTCGAGGGTTAAAATCGGTCGCTTCGACTGGCCGCCCGCCACGGGTCGGTCGGTGCGTTTGTGGGGGCTCTACGGGCTGGCTCGCCGATCGATTCGAGCCGGCCCGAAAACGCCCAGTTCCGGCGGCTTTTTTTCTCCTCGTCGACGGCTGCGGCCGCGGCGGCCTGGCGGTCTCGAAGGTGCGCGGCAATCGCCACCGCAATCGCCGCCGCCTCGCTGTCGTCGGCCATCGCGCGCCCACCGAGCGCGTCGACCGACACCGACGAGAGAGGGTCGTCGACGCTGGCTGGGTTGGCGTCTGTCGCGGTGGAATCGGTCGACGCCGCGTCGTCGACGGGGTGGTCGGTGGCCATCTCAGATCGGGATATTGCCGTGTTTCTTCGAGGGTTTGTCCTCGCGTTTCGACAGTAGCATCTCGAGGTCGTCGATCAGCCGCTGGCGTGTCTCACCGGGTTCGATCACGTCGTCGAGAAAGCCCCGGTCCGCAGCCGTGTACGGGTTGGCGAACTCCTCGCGGTACTCGTCGATGAGCTCCTGTCGACGGGCTTCGGGATCGTCGGTCTCGGCCAGCTCACGTCGATAGAGGATGTTCACCGCGCCTTTCGGTCCCATCACCGCAATCTCAGCGGTCGGCCACGCGTAGTTGACGTCACCGCCGATATGCTTCGAGGCCATCACACAGTACGCACCACCGTACGCTTTACGCGTGATGACCGTCAAAAGCGGAACGGTCGCCTCGGCGTAGGCGTACAGCAGTTTCGCGCCGTGGCGAATGATCCCGCCGTGTTCCTGATCGGTGCCGGGCATAAAGCCCGGAACGTCTTCGAGCGTCACGATGGGGATATTAAAGGCGTCACAGAACCGCACGAAGCGTGCGCCCTTCTCCGAGGCCGCGATATCGAGCGTTCCGGCGTTCACACGGGGCTGGTTCGCAACGATCCCCACCGAGTGGCCGTCCAAGCGTCCGAAGCCGACGACGATGTTTTTCGCAAAGCTCTCGTGGATCTCGAAAAACGAGCTTTCGTCGACGATCTCGTCGATCACCTGGGTCGCGTCGTACGGCTTTTTCGGGGCCTGGGGGACGATATTTTCCAGCTCGTCGGTCCGTCGCTCGGGGTCGTCCCACGGATCCATCCGTGGTGGGTCTTCGACATTGTTTTGCGGCAAATACGAAAGCAGGAGGGCGATCTCGTCGAGCGCCTGCTTTTCGGAGTCAACGGCGAAGTGGGCCGCCCCGGAGGTAGAGGCATGGGTGACCGCCCCGCCGAGTTCGTCGAAGCTGACCTCCTCGCCCGTGACGGTCTCGACGACATCGGGGCCGGTGATGAACATGTGACTCGTCTCTTTGACCATGAACACGAAATCCGTGATCGCGGGTGAGTAGACAGCCCCGCCCGCACACGGGCCGAAGATGCCCGAAATCTGGGGGATGACGCCGCTGGCATCGGTGTTGCGCTGAAAGATCTCGCCGAACCCGCCGAGCGAGCCGACGCCCTCCTGTATTCGGGCTCCTGCCGAGTCGTTCAGTCCGACGACCGGTGCGCCGACCTCCATCGCCTTGTCCATCACCTTGCAGATCTTTTCAGCAAAGACCTCGCCGAGTGAGCCGCCGAAAACCGTGAAATCGTGGGCGAACACGAAGACGGTTCGGCCGTTGACATCGCCATACCCCGTCACGACGCCGTCGGTCAGGAGCTGTTGTTCCTCCATGCCGAAGGTGTGGTTTCGGTGCGTGCGGAACTGATCGAACTCGTGGAACGTTCCGTCGTCAAGAAAGTAGTCGATCCGCTCTCTGGCGGTCATCTTTCCCTTCTCGTGTTGTTTGGCGATGCGGGCCTCGCCGCCGCCGCTGTTGGCTTCGGCTCGCTTTGCTCGAAGCTCCTCGATTCGGTCGTCCATCGTCATTTCGGACCACCAGTCATTGATCCATACCGACTACCAGCGGCTTCAAAAGGGTTCCGCAACAGCATACCTGACTGTCGACTATCTCTGGGTGATAACAGTGGGCGGCTGCGGCCACAGGCAGCGGTGATCGACGGTGGGCTGTGCGAGCCGTTACGCTGAGGCCGCTTTGAGGATGACCGCAACACACAACCCACCGGCTTCCGAGGAGCCGAGAGAAACCGACCCTCCGTACGTTTCGGCGATCTCGCTGACGAGATACAACCCGAGTCCGGTTCCGGCCGACTCGCCCTTCGAGACGCCCTGTTCGAGGAGCGCGTTGGCTTCGTCGGTTGGAAGTCCATCGCCGTCGTCAGCAACACAAACGACGAATTCGTCGTCCTCGCGTCGACAGCGGATTTCGATACGGTCCGCATTCGAGTGTTTCAACGCATTCGAGACGAGGTTCTCGAAGAGCGCCTCGAGCAGCGAGCCGCCGTAGACTACCCCGTTGCATCCATCGTACTCGAGTTCGACGCCCTCGGCTGTCGCCTGTGGCGAATAGCTGTCGACGACGTCCAAGAGCACCTCGTGAAGCTTACACCGTTCGGGGTCTTCCTGCGAAAGTCCACTCAGCATGCCGACGTTTTCGATTAACTCCAACGAGCCCGAAAGTGCACGGCCAGCAGTTTCCAAATGCGCTATCGCCTCCGGTGAACCGCCTTCATGGATGGCCAGTTCCATATAGCCGTCGGCGGTGTGGATCTTGTTTTTGACATCGTGACGAAGCAGTGATGACAGAAACAACTCGCGTTCTTGCATCCGTTTGCCTTTCGTGATATCCTTCGAGATAACGACGACACCGACATGTCCATCGGTCTCGGGGTCGGCGACCGGACTGTACGTTCGGTACGACCAGCGGTCTTCGGTCTGGAACTCGTACTCCTCGGTTTTCGGCTCTCCGCTTTCGATGATCACCTGAATAATCTCGGTGATACGTTTGGCTTCCGGCCCCGCGTGAATGTCGACGTACTTTCGGCCGACGACCTCGCGTTCGTCGGCCCGGGGAATCTTGCTGTCGGCTGCCAGCCGCGAGAGGTGTTCGGTGTTGGCGAACACGTACCGGCCGTCGGTATCGAGCATATAAATAGAGTCGTCGGAGCCCTCGACAGCCGTCGCGTACTGTTTGAGTGTGGACTCGCGACTGCGTGCGGCAGTAATATCGAGGATCATCGACATTACCTCGGCTACGCCAGTCTCCGAGCGTTCGAGCGGTGTGTTGTACCAGTGGCAGACGACGCGCTGACCGTCTTTGGTGACGGTTTCGAGGACTCGGTCAGTGGGAGCCCCGTCGGCCACCAGTGGTCCTGAGAACGCATCGAGTGTCTCTGTCGACTCCGGCGTGAACAACAGTTCGTCGAGGCGTCGGCCGCGAGCCTCCTCGGCCGACCACCCGTACAGCCGCTCGGCTCGGTCGTTCCAGTCGACGATCTCGCCGTCGGCGTTCCAGATGACCAGCGCGAGCGGGGCGTTTTCGTAAATACTGACGTACTTTTCACGGTTGCGTTCGAGCCCCGATCTCGTGTGTTCGTGCTCGATTTCGTTGAGAACGGCGTCCGCCAACAGAGTGTACTGGGCGTTGGGATCACCTCCCTTCTGCAGGTAGCGGTCGGCACCGAGATTGAGCGCCTCGATTGCGACCGCTTCGCGACCCTCGCCGGTGAACATAATAAATGGCGTCCGCTGGCCCTGTTCGTCACGGATCTCGGCAAGCAACTCCAAGCCGTTCAGCTTGGGCATCTGATAGTCAGAGATAACGGCGTCGTACGCAGTGGCCTCAATGGCGTCGGCTGCGGCCACAGGATCGGTCATCGTCTCGACGACCAGCCGGTCATCGTGGCCGCCCAGAAACTGCTCGGAGAGTGACAGCAGTTGTGGGTCGTCGTCGACGTGTAGGACAACGAACTCATCAGGACAACGACTCATTGGGGGTAGGATAAGATTAGAAGTGCTATATGTAAAGGTTACTGCCCGGATAACTTCGCTGGGCAGCACTGAATCACCCAGAATAATAATGTGGCCGGATATATAATTCAAATTTATCATCAGATGGATTTATTAGACTGAACAAAACACACGTTTGTATGAGTGTTAGAGAATCGTGGGCAACGCGTGTCGGATTCATCCTTGCGGCGACCGGAAGCGCCGTCGGGTTGGGAAACATCTGGCGGTTTCCGTTCCTGACGGCTGAGTCGGGGGGCGCAGCGTTCCTCGTCGCCTATCTACTGCTGGTGGTCGGCGTCGGGCTGCCACTGATGTTGGCGGAGTTCGTCATTGGTCGACGGGCAAAGCGGAACGTTATCAGTTCGTTCGGTGAACTCGGTCATTCGAACTGGAAGTTCGTCGGCGGGATCGGCGCGCTGGCGGGCTTTGTCATTCTCTCGTACTACAGTGTCGTCGGCGGCTGGGTGATTCAGTACATCATCGCCAGCGTAACCGGTGCATACGCGTCCGATCCGGCGGCCTACTTTGAGACCGCCGCCTCCGGCACCACCGCGGTTGCCTTTGACGCGCTGTTTATGGCGGTCGTCGCCGGTATCGTCGCCCTCGGGGTTCGCGACGGCCTCGAACGCGCCGCGAAGTTCATGGTGCCGAGCGTCGCCGTTTTGCTGGCCGTGCTGGCGGGCTACGGTGCGACCCTCGGCGGCGCGGGCGAGGGCTACGCCTTCTACCTCTCACCCGATCCAGCCACGCTACTCAGTGACGCATTCGGCCTGCTTCCCGACGCGGCCGGACAGGCCTTTTTCACCCTCTCGCTCGGGATGGGCGTGATGATCACCTACGGTTCGTATCTCGGTGAGGATCGTAGTCTCCTGAACGACAGTCTGCTCATTCTCGTCGTCGACACGTTCATCGCCTTGCTGGCCGGGTTGGCGATCTTCCCGTTCCTCTTCGCCGAAGGGGTCGACCCGGGCACCGGCGGGCCGGGTACCGTCTTCATCGCGCTCGGAACTGCGTTCGGCGAACTCCCGGCTGGCCAACTGGTCGGTACGGTGTTCTACATCGCGCTGTTCTTGGCCGCGCTCACCAGCGCGTTCAGCATTCTCGAAGTGATTGTCGCCTACGTCACCGAGACGTTCGATGTCGACCGGAAACCCGCGACGATCGGCATTGCAGGGATCATCTTCCTCATCGGCATCCCGACGGCACTCGATCTCGACGTGCTCGATGCATACGACGTGCTCGCAAACCAAGTGCTGCTCATCGGCGGCGGGCTCCTGTTGGCGATCTTCGTCGGCTGGGTCTTGTCGGGCGACGCGCTCGACGAGTTTACCGAGGGGATGGACGGCGGTGGTGCCATCAGTATCATCTGGATTTGGCTCCTCCGACTCCCCATCATCTTCGTGCTCCTGTACGTCCTTTACAACGGGATTTTGGCGACGAGCGAGGCTATCGCCGCGGTACTCTAACAAGGCCCTGTTAGGCTTCGCCGTAAACGGGCACCGCCGCGCCGCTGGTGACTTCGGCGGCATCTGAACAGAGAAACTGCATCACACGGGCGACCTGTGCGGGCTCGACCCACTCGTCTTTTGGTGTCATCATTTCACGGTTCATCGGCGTATCGAGGACGCTCGGCAGTACACAGTTGGCCCGAACCGTCCCGCGGTTCTCCTCGGCGATCGTTTCGGTCAGGATTTTTACGCTGGCTTTGGTCGACCGATAGATGCCGTCCCCCTCGCCGCCCTCAAGCCCCGACCGCGCAGAGACGCTGACGATGGAGCCTTCAGACTCCTGCAGGTGGGGCAGTGCGTGTTTCGAGGCCAGAAACATCGTCTTGAGATTGATATTAAACAGCATGTCGAACTGGCTGGCGTCGGTCTCCTCGATCGGGTTGCCGCCACGCCACGTCCCCGCGATATTCAAAAGGTAGTCGACTCGGCCGTGGTCGTCGACTACCTGCTCGATGGCCTCGGCGACGGCGTCCTCGTCGGTGAAGTCGGCCTGATAGAAGGTCACTTCGTCGCGCGGTTCGAGCAGGGAATCGTCGTTGTCGATGTCGACGATGTCGCAGGCGGCGACGGTCGCGCCCGCCTCGGCGAAGGCGTCGACGACGGCGCTGCCGAGTGCCCCGCAGCTTCCGGTTACCACGGCGACACGGTCCGTGAAGTCAAATTCGGCTGTCATATATGAGAGGTCGACGGCCGCGTTCATAAATCGATTGGCGTACCCGCCGACTAACCGACGTTACGGAGTGACTACGAGCTTCCCGAGGAAACTGTCTTCAAGCACTGCACGCTGAGCCTCGCCTGCTTCCTCTAACTCGTAGGTCTCGTCGACCTGGATTTCAATCCCACCGCTAGCCATCAGCGACGCCAGTTTCGACAGCCGAGGCCGGAAATCCGGCGTGTTGAACATGCTCATCATCGTCAAGTTGAGGTCCTTCCCTCGCGCTGCGGATGACTGCGTGAAGCCGACGTTCTGGTCCTTCTCGCCGATCCCGACGATCCGGCAGCCTGTCGCCGCGACATCCGCATCGAACTGGAGATATTCATGCATCCGGTGGTCGAGAATGGCGTCGACGCCGTCGGCCTGTCCGGCCACATCCTCGGCGGCGTCGACAACTGCCTCGGATAAGTCGTCCCGGTGATAGTCGAGGACCACATCCGCACCCAACTCGGCGAGCCGGTCGTGGTACTCCGGGCTAGCGGTCGTAATAACCTGTGCGCCAGCCGCGGCTGCAAGCTGGACCGCTGCATGGCCGACGCCACCGGAGCCGCCGTGAATCAGACACCGATCGCCCGCTTGGAGGGTGGCGTGGTCGACCAACGCCCGCCACGCCGTCACGGCCGCCACGCCAGCGCCGCCCGCGGCGACGGTGTCGACGCCCTCGGGGAGCCGAACGACCCGATCGGTCGGGACGGCGGCGAACTCGGCGTAGCCGCCGTAGTGGTCCTTGCCGATTCCCGTCCCGTAGACGGGGTCGCCCTCGCTGAACCCCTCGGCGTTCTCGCCGACCGCTGCCACCTCACCGGCAAAGTCGACGCCGGGGATCATCGGCATCGCAAACGGCTGGTATGAGCCCTCCCGGAAGTAGGTGTCGACGGGGTTGACGCCCGCGCCGTGGACCTCGACGAGGACCTCGTCATCGGCTGGTTCGGGGCGGTCGATCTCGTCGACCTGTAGTACGTCGGTGCCACCGTGGTCGTGGAATCTAACGGCGCGCATACTGGCGCAGACGAGTGGCTACTGAATAAAAGGGGATGGTGGGATTACGCTTCGCTGTCGACTTCCTTGCGGCCCGTGAGTTCGTCAGGAATCAGCCGAAAGGTCCGGTAGGGGATCTCCGAGGGCGGCCGTTCGAACACGTCGACCGTGGGGATGTCGACGGCCCACAACCCCTGGAGGGCCGTGGATTCGTAGGGTGCGTCGTCGACTTCTTCGAGGCGGCCGGTGGCGACGACGCTCCGCCAGCCCGCCTCGGTCTCGCGGTGGACGACGAAGGAGACCGGGTTGTCGACGAGGGTGGGCTTGCGGCTTCCTTCGGGCACCGAGAGCCGAAAGTAGATGCTGTCGGCGTCGGCGAAGTAGCCATACGAGACGGGGATCGACACCGGCGGCTCGTCTCGGGCGGTGGCGAACGACAGCACGCCAGTGCCGCCGGTATCGAGAAACTCATTGCGCTCGTCGTCGGTCAGTTGGACCCAGCGAAGCCCCTGCATGGTCGACCGTGCGTTCCCCTCGTACAAAATCGCTCACAGCCGTCGGAAAACAGGATAATCAGCTATTCTGATTCGTCGAGGAAATCCGGCTCCTCGCGCTTGTCGGCCCGCTCGTCGACGAGATGATTGAGGAACTCGTCGGGCTCTACGTCTTGGGCTTCGCGCTCTTTGCGGTCCCGCACGGAGATGGTTCCGGCTTCGACTTCGTCACCGCCGACGATCACCATATAGGGCACCCGGTCGGTCTGGGCCTCGCGGATCTTGCGGCCGAGCGTCCAGGATCGATCCTCGATGTCGACGCGGAAATCGTTGTCCTCCAGGTCGTTTTTGAGGCGGTGGGCGTAGCCCAGTTCGTCGTCGCTGATCGGCAGAATTCGGACCTGCTCGGGCGCGAGCCACAGCGGGAACTTGCCGTTGAAGTGCTCGATGAGCACCATGAAAAAGCGCTCGAAGCTGCCGTACAGCGCGCGGTGGATCATCACCGGGCGGTGGTCCTCGTTGTCCGCGCCCGTGTACGAGAGATCGAACCGCTCGGGCATATTGAAGTCGAGTTGAACGGTTGGGCCGTCCCATTTGCGTCCGAGGGCATCGGAGAAGGCGAAGTCGATTTTCGGGCCGTAGAAGGCTCCGTCACCCGCTTCGAGGTCGTACTCCATGTTGGATTTTTCGAGGACGGCTTCGAGCTGACGTTCGGCTTTCTCCCAGATCTCGTCGCTGCCGACCGATTTCTCGGGGCGAGTGGCGAGTTGGACCTCGTAGTCCAGATCGAAGGTGTCGAGGACTTCGAGGATCATCGACATGATGTCGTCGACCTCGCGTTCGATCTGTTCGGGGGTGCAAAACAGGTGGCCGTCGTCGATGGTGAAGGCCCAGACGCGAGAGAGCCCCGAGAGTTCGCCGCGCTGCTCCTTGCGGTAGACCTTCCCGTTTTCGGCGTAGCGCACGGGCAGATCGCGGTAGCTCCACGAGGCTTGATTGAAGATGGTCGCGTGGCCGGGACAGTTCATCGGTTTGAGGCCGTACTCCTCGTCGTTGACGTCAAGGAGGAACATGTCGTCGACGTAGTTGTCGTAGTGGCCCGATTTCTTCCAGAGCTCAGTGCGAAAGAGGTGCGGCGTCTCGACGTAGTCGTAGCCGTAGTCGTCGTTCATCGACTCGCCGTAGGCTTCGAGTTCGCGGAGGATCGCCTTCCCGTTGGGGTGGTACAGCGGGAGGCCTGGCCCCGTCACGGTGGGGATCGAAAACAGGTCGAGTTCCTGGCCGAGTTTGCGGTGGTCGCGTTCCTTTGCTTCCTCGCGCATATTGAGGAAGGATTCGAGTTGGGACTCCTTTTCGAAGGCCGTGCCGTGAACCCGCGTGAGGGTGTCGTTTTCCTCGTCGCCGCGCCAGTACGACGAGGAGATGTTGAGGAGTTTGAACGCGCCGATTTTGCCCGTCGACTCGACGTGCGGACCACGGCAGAGGTCTTCGAACTCGGCCTGCTGGTAGAAGGAGATTTCCTCCGAGTCGGCGGCCTCGTCGTCGAGGATTTCGAGTTTGTACTCGTTTTCGCCCTCGTACTTCGCAATGGCTTCCTCGCGGTCGTAGACCACGCGCTCGATGTCGTAGTCTTCGTCGACGATCTCGGCCATTTCGTCTTCGATCTCGTGGAGGTCCTCGGCGTCGAGGTCGACGCCCGTGATGTCGTAATAAAAGCCCTCGTCAGTCCACGGGCCGATAGTGAGTGTGGCGTCGTCGTACAGTCGCTGGAGAGCCTGGGCGAAGACGTGGGCCGCCGAGTGCCGGAGCACGTCGAGGTACTCGTCGCTCTGGTCGGTGACGATTTCGATGCGGTCGCCATCCGAGACGGGGGTGACTTTGTCGACGAGTTCTCCCTCGATCTTTCCGGCGACCGTGTCCTTGCCGAGTCCGGGTCCGATCTCGTAGGCGACGTCCTGTAGCGTCGATCCCTCCGGAACGGCGAGTTCCGTGCCGTCCGGCAGGATTACTGCGATTTCGCTCATGAATTTTGGGAGTCGACAAACGGGGATAAGTGTTGTTGGATGCGGTTGTGGATGGTGAGATTATTCCGAATCAATAATGAACAGAAAGGGGATGAAGGCGACAATCCCCGCAATGGTACCGACCTTTGCACCAGCGTTGGTATCGCCGCCTTCGAGGTAGCTGGCTACTGCACCGCTGATGACCGGCGAAAACGGGAGAAACGAAAGCACGACGCCAGCGATACCGCCAATAACGCCATTCAAGAGAGTGTTTGTGGTCCGTTCGCCACTGCTTGAATTGCTGGGCGTGGCTCCCTCCGTCTCAGGCAGTGATGCTGATGGTTCGGGGTCGACGTTTATGTTACCGGCAGACCTATTGGAATAAGTGTACCACGTATGACGCCAACGCGACCGAATCACGTGCTCGTGATCACAGCCGGGGGTACCGAGGACCTACTGATCGGTCTCGAACGCGATACACAACTCGTTGCGACAGTGATGAGACACAGTGACGGGCTTCAATCACAGTTCACCGACACTGACTGCGTCGTCGCTATTCACGGAGACGGTGTCGACGCGGTCGACGTTTTGCGATGCGTACGTGTACGTGACCCCGAACTGCCGGTCGTAGTCGGTGCCGACGACGTGACTGTTGCTGGCGATGCCGTCGCCGCGGGGGTCACGGAGTTCGTTCCCACTGGGAGCCTCGACGCCGCCGATCGGCTCCACGAGCGGGTGTCGGCAGCGCTGGCCGCGTTCTCGCCCAGCCGAGTAGACGAGGGTGATCGGATGCCCATCGAAGCCCTCGGTGTCGCAGCCAACCTCCAACTGAAACAGCGGGCCATCGATGAAGCGCCGGTCGGCATTACCATCGTCGACGCCGACCACCCCGACGAACCGATGATCTACATCAACGACTCGTTCGAGCGACTGACCGGCTACTCGAAAGCCCGTGCCGTCGGCCGGAACTGTCGGTTCCTCCAGGGCGATGAGACCGAGCCCGAAGCTGTCGCCGAGCTACGGGCGGCCGTCGACGCCGGGGAGTCGGCCTCCGTCGAGCTACTGAACTACCGGGCGGACGGCTCGCCGTTTTGGAACCGCGTCGACATCGCTCCGGTTCACGACGCCGACGGCGAGCTCACGCACTTCGTCGGGTTTCAGATGGATATTACCGACCGCGTGGAAGCCGAGATGCAGGTCGAACGCGAGCGGGAGGATCTCGAACACTTCCTGTTTCGGATAGGCGGCCTGCTCCAGAACGTGACCGAGGAACTCGTCAAGGCGGGGTCCCGGTCGACTGTAGAGGAGGCCGTCTGTGAACAGGTCGCAGCCGCCGAGACGTACGCCCTCGCGTGGATCAGTGTGCCGGATCGTGCTATCGACAGCCTCGTGGCGACAGTCTCTGCCGGTGAGTGGCCCGTCCCGACCGTCGACCTCGACATCGATCTCACGGCCGATAACGCGATGCCAGCCGCCGAAGCCTACCGGACGGGCGAACCATGCGTCGTCACCAATCCAACAGTGCTGTCGGCTATCGCCGCGGAATCGCCGTGGCTCGATACCGACGACCTTGTAGGGATCGCCGCCATCCCGCTCGTCTACGGCGAGACGACGTACGGTGTGTTGTCGGTGTGTACGACCGAGGTATCAACACTCAACACACACGAACAGGCCGTCCTCGGAGCGATCGGCCGCGCGACGGCAACGGCGATCAATGCCCTTGAACGCGGTCGGCTGATCGCCAGCGATAGCGTAACGCGGGTCGAGATCCGGACCGAAGACACCGGGCTGTTCTTCGTCGACCTCTCGGCGCGAACGGGCGCAACGCTTTCGTACAACGGTGCGGTCTACCGCGACGACGGCAGTGTCCTGCTGTTTTTCGAATCAAATGCCGCCGCCGATACGGTGTTCGAAGCCGCTGCAGAGTACGCCGAGATCGTCTCGGTCGACTCTCTGTACGAGTACGACGGCCAGACGCTGTTCGAGTTCGTCGTCACCGACGAGTCGCTTCCCGGTATGCTCGCCGAACGAGCTGTCCGAATCGATTCGATCAGCGTCGTCGACGGCGTGGCGCGTCTCGACCTCGAGCTGTCAAGGGAGATCGACGTTCGAGCGATCGTGGAGCTCCTCCAAGAGCGGTATCCGGAGACGGAAATCCTCGCCCAACAACGCCAGGAACGGCCACCGTCGACGCGACGCGCCTTCGTCGGCGAGGTGAAGTCTCGACTCACCGAGCGCCAATTAACAGCGCTCCAGAAGGCCCACGTCGGCGGTTTCTACGACCAGAACCGCACCGTCACCGGCGAGGCCCTCGCTGAGTCGATGGACATCGGTCGGGCGACCTACCACCAGCACCTCCGGGCAGCCGAGCGAAAGCTCGTCGACGCCTTTTTCGAACAGTAAGGGCGGCCGATCCGACAGGACGCCTACGTCCACTGGTCGGTGACCCACCGGAACAACACAAGCCCTTGGACGACGAAGAGGTTCGTGACGACGAAGAACAACGCCTCTTCGATCGGGAGTCCGAACAGGTCGATGCCGGTGGTATACACCGGCGAGATGTGCCAGATCCCGGTCGCCAACGCGATCCGGTCGATTACCCACAAATATAGTGTCGGTACCGCGACGCCGAGGGCGACCGTCCGCCGCTGGTAGATCAGCTGCGGTAGACCGACGACCCACTGGATGGCGAAGACGGGTGCGGCCCACGCGAGGATCGCACCGAGGTAGAGCGTCCGGTCGGTCCCGAACAGCAGGACGCCCGTGAGACCGATACCGACAGCGAGTCCACCGCCGAGGAGTCGTGGCAGCAGCCGGAGCCGCTCACGATCGAATCGACGGCTACCGTCTGCCCAGCCAAGCAGTCCCGTTTCGGGCCAGCCGTACCGAAGCGTTAGCTGACCGAGCCACAGCGCGGTCAAAAGCGGCTGGAGGATGAAAAAGACGTACTCGCCGAAGGGTGCCAGACCGAGGTGGGCGAACGTCTGTCCCTCGCCGTAGCCCCAGACGCCGCGGGCGATGAGGTAGTTGTCCCACGGTGTCGTGTACACCACGGCGATGAGTGTGATCGCGAGGACGCCGCTCCAGTAGACGGGTTTGCCGACCGACCACACGGTCGGTCGGTCTGTCCGCGTCCGTGTCACCGTCGCTACCGCCAGGAGGGCTGCGAGTAGGGGAACCAGGAACGCGAAATGGAACTGAAAGTACGTCGGACCGATCATCAGCGGCCCTCTCGGTCAGTACTCCGGCTGCCCATCTTCCCCTGTTTCGTCTGATTCATGAGTTGAAAGCTACCCGGGGCGGTCGTTCCGGGTGGTCGACAACGGTCGCAAGTATCGGCTGGTCAGTCGGAGGACTGTGCGGTAGTGCCGACGGCTGCACCGGCGGCATCGAGGACTTCACGGCTCGACAGCAGGATGATACCGAAGCCGACCTTCGCGACGAGGTCGAGCACCATGAAGCCGGCCGTCTCGGTGTAGAGGCTGAGTATCCCGAGCCCCTCGGTACCAAGAATCCACCACACCGGGTAGACCAGCCAGACGACGACGATGAGGGTTCTGAGCGTGTTGAACGTCGACTGGGCCTCGGCGGTGAGCTTCTTGGCCTCGTCGGCCAGCGCCCCATACAGGAAGTACAGCAGCACCAGTAGCAGGGCGGTGGAGACGCCCCACCAGACGAGGCGGTTACCGACCGGGCCGAGGAAGACGGCGGTCGTCGACAGCGTGGCGATCGCACCGGTGGCGATCATCAGCACGTCGAGACCGACGAGCGAGTAGATCTGGTTGCGGGTCGCCCCGGCGAGCAGTGCGAGGTCGAGCAACAGCAACGGCGTCGTGAACAGCCAGTCGGTGTAGCGTGCCCAGTAGATCGGTACCTCCTCGCCACCAAGTTCGATCACTGTCAGCCCGAAGCCGAGAGCCATCGCGAGATAGTTCACGAACGCGATGGCCGTGATGAATATCGTCACGATGTAGAACTCCTGTCGGCGTCTGTCCGTCTCGCCCCATCCACGGGCGATGAAGTACAGCATCCCGAGGAACATACCTACCGTCCCGAGCCATAGCCACAGTTGTTCGCTACCTGGTGTTGCAATCATGCATAACTAGTTAGACAACAATCAGCAATAAACAACTCACCATACTAGTAAGGGTGTTCTCTGCTGTGTTCTGGCTTCGGTAACCAGCCGAACGTGACAGACAGAGATATTTCGGTACGCCCGCACCTATTGATGAGAATTTTGGTGCATTACGCGTACGCGCGCGCAGGGCTCATAAGTCTCGAATCCCTACCAGTTGTATGGACGAACAGGAGGCTGTAGCGGCTGCCCGTTCGATAACGTACGATCAGATTGACGTTTCAGTGCTGGTCATTGGCGCTGGGGCTGCGGGGGCCCAGAGCGCAATCACGCTCGCCGAACAGGGCGTCGACGACGTCCTCGTGATCGGCAAGCGCAATCATGGTGACGCCCACACAACGTGGGCACGCGGGGGAATCAACGGCGCGCTTGGAACCCACGACCCCGAGGACAGCTGGGAGGTCCACGCTGCCGACACGCTCAACGAGGGCCACTTCCTCAACGACCCCGAGAAGGTCGAGACGGTCGCCAAACAGATGCCCGACCGACTCCGCCAACTCGACGACTGGGGAATGGCGTACTCCCGAACGGAAACCGGAGAGATCGATCAACGCTACTTCGGGGCCCAGTCGTTCCGTCGAACCGCCTTCGCTGGCGATCACACCGGCGAGTCGTTGCTCGATACGCTCGTCGACCGTGCCCAGGAGCTGGAGATCCCCTACCGGGAGAACGTGATGATCACGAAGCTCCTCTCGGACGGCTCGGAGGTTTCGGGCGCGATCGGCTTCGACATGGAGAGCGGTCGGTTCCTGCTGTTCAACGCCGGGAGCGTGATCCTCGCCGCGGGCGGCTACGCCGCGATTTACAACCGCCACACATCTCGTGACGATGAAAACAATGGTGACGGCCCGGCGCTGGCGTACGAGGCCGGAGCCTCGCTGATGGACATGGAGTTCGTCCAGTTCCATCCGACCGGAATGGCCGTCGACGAGAGCGACCCCGACTGGAAGCCGTGGAGCGGTCGGCTCGTCACCGAGGCCGTCCGCGGCGAGGGCGGGCGACTGTTCAACGACGAGGGCGAGCGGTTCATGGAGCGTTACTCGCCAGACCAGATGGAGCTCGACGCCCGCGACGTGGTCGCCCGTGCTATCGCCAAGGAGGTCGCTGAGGGTCGTGGCACCGACAACGGCGGCGTCTATCTCGACATCTCCCACCGCGATGCCGAGTTCATCAAAGAACGACTGCCCCGGATGTACGAACGGTTCGCCGACCTCGGCGTCGACATGGCGGCCGAACCGGTCGAAGTCGCCCCAACCTCCCATTACGGAATGGGTGGAGTCGCCGTGGACGACTACGGCGAAACCGACGTCGACGGCCTGTTCGCTATCGGCGAGACGATGGCCGGTGTCCACGGGGCCAACCGCCTCGGGGGGAACTCGCTGGCCGAGACGGTCGCTTTCGGCGTCGTCACGGGCAACCGGGTCGCCGACCGGGTCGACGGGCCGGGGTCGGTGGCCGACGAACTCGTCGATGAGGTCGCCGAACCACATTTCGCCGATCTCGCCGCGATGGCGTCGAGCGACGGCACCTACGACGTTGCGGAAGTCGTCGGCGAGCTGCAGACGCTGATGTGGGATCACGCCGGCATCCTCCGCGAGGCGACCTCGCTGGCGGCCGGGATCGACACACTCGCCGAAGTGCGTGCCAAAACCGCCGACATGGACGTCGGAGCGCTCACCAGCGAGTCGTTCGAGTTCGCGATCGATCTCGGCTTCATGCTCACGGCCGCCGAGGCAGTGCTCCGTGGGGCGGTCGACCGAACCGAGTCCCGCGGGGCCCACTTCCGGACGGACTATCCCGAGACCGACCCCGACTGGCTGCGCAACATCTACGCGATGGGTTCGGATATCGGCGGGATGCGCCTGGAAACCGAGCCAGTCGGCACACCCAGCGAGGCCGTCCAGGACGCCCTCGACAAGGGCTACGAGCTCGATTACCACCAACTGGAGTAATGCTGTAGCCGCGTTCGTGGCCTCGGGTAATCGGACACTGACCCGAAGCCCGCAGCCATCAGATCGCTATCCAAAATCGATTACGGTCGGCACTGACGGGGTCGAAATTTTCGCAACTCGCAGACCGCAAGCTCTGTTCGGGGCAGATTGTCGGTGTGAAATACCGGTGACAGATTACACTAGCCGGGAGCCGACAGTGACAACCGGGACTAACACGGCGAGATAGGCAGCCGCGGCCAGCGTCCAGTCCCGGCGGATCGCCCCGAGTCGACGGCGCTCGACCCGCGACCGCGGGAGAACGACGATCAGGAAAAAGCCCACCATCAGGACCAGCAGGACGACGGTCGCTGCGAGCGTCGAGACGAGCGAACGGCCGCCAAGCAGTCCCTCGCTCGCCAACAACAGCCAGACGAAAAGCGGGCCGGTCAGCAGGCCAGCGACGTAGTGGACGACCGCCGCCAGCCGACCGGGGGCCTCACCCGGCGGTCGGTCGGTCAACACCCCAGCGGCGATGTACATCGGGGTCTCCCCCTCGGGAAGCCGTGCCATGACGAGGTCCATACCCAGCGTCGCCACGATGCCCGCACCGACCCCGATGGCGAACAGAATCGGGACGGCCAGACTCACAGGATCCATACCGATCGGTCGGATGCAACCCATAATATCGCTTCGAAGCGACGCGATACCCGGATAGCAGCCGACTGAGATCGGTTGGAAAACCGCGGGTCGGCTACTGCTCCATCGGCGTCGAACACCGCAGGCAGAGAACGCTGTTGGCGGTCCAGTTCACGTCGCTCGATTCGCAGTTCGGACACTGGTACTGTTCGCTGTTGTACGCGGTCGTCCCCCTCGGTGCCGCCAGATACCCGCTGTCGACCAGTTGCTCAACGAACATCGGGAACCGTTGCTTTTTGTACCGCACCCGGTGTGCGAGAAATGCTCCCGGTTGGGCGGGATCGCTGCCGTGCAGATCTTCCCACTTGACGGCGATCTCCCCGTTTGCGTTCGACCGGGCGACCTGTTTGATCGGTGCGGCCGCGGCTTGGAACAGCGGCGTCGTGGCCCAGTACTGCGGCGAATCGATACCGTCACCAGCCGCCACATACGCCTCGGCCGCCTCGTCGTACGCCTCTCGGGCCCCGCTCAACCCACCGACAACCTGGAAGTCGGCGACGAACTCCGCCAGACACGCCTGCTGGACCGGTTCGGTGAGCACGTTGGTCAGATCCCGTGCGACTGCGACGCCCTCGACGGCGCGGTGTGTCCCGCGGTCGGCCCGCCCCGCGACCCGGTAGGCGACGGCCGCGACGGCAAGCGCGGCCAGTCCGCGGCCGACCCATCCCTTTTCATCCGGCTCGAACCCACTCCGCCCGTCGTGTGGTGCGATGAGCGTCTGCCAGCCAGCGCGGGTGTACTCGTCGCCCGCAGGCTCGTACGCCCGATCTGCGAGCGCAACGACGGCGTTGGCGTCGTACGCCTCGATCTCGCTGCTCACTGGCGCTCACCGACCGTCGCATGCGTGTGCTCTGTCTCCGAACTGTCCTGCGGCTCCGAACGTTTTCGCGTCTCTGAACTGTCCTGTGGCTCCGGACAGTGTTGTGTCTCCGAGCTGCCCCACGTTTCCGGACTGAGCCGAGTTTGCAGTAGCCGGTCGACGGTCGTGTCCATACCCGCCTATACGGCTGCGTAAGCAAAGCAAGGGTCGGTTCGAGTCGGATCGGCGGGCTGTGCGTACGGATCTCCCGGCCGCAGTAGACAGTCGAACCGAGGAAACACTATGAGGACACGCACCCAATTCGGCGTATGTCCCAAGACACGGACCTCGCGGTCATCGGAGGTGGTCCAGGTGGCTACACGGCGGCCATTCGTGGCGCACAGAAAGGGCTCAACGTCGTCCTCGTCGAGCGCGAGACCGTTGGCGGTGTCTGTCTCAACCACGGCTGCATTCCCGCCAAGGCGTTGATCCACGCCGCGGGCTTCCAGAAGGATATCGACCACTGGAACAGCCTCGGCATCGAGACCGGTCCCGTCGACGTCGACTTCCAAGCGATCCAGGAGTGGAAGGATTCGGTTATCGAGCGGCTCGATGGCCAGGTACTCGACAGCCTGGATCATTACGGCGTCGACCTGATCGAGGGCACCGCCAGCTTCGCCGACTCCACCACGCTCCACGTTGCGGCCGAAGGCGGCACCCAAACAGTCGACTTCGAGACGGCGATCATCGCCACCGGCTCTAGACCGATCGAAATCCCCGGTCTCGAATACGACCGCGAGGGCGTTATCTCCTCACGGGAGATCCTCCAGGTAGACGACGTGCCCGACGAGATCGTCGTTGTAGGCGGCGGCTACATCGGGATGGAGGCCGTAACGAAGTTCACCAAGTTCGGCGCACGCGTCAAGATCGTCGAGGCGCTCGACCGGGTGCTCAGCGAGTTCGAACAAGAGATCGTCGACTCGATCCAAGAAACCAGCGAGATGTACAGCGACGACATCTACACGTCGACGCTGGCTCAGGGCGTCGAGTACGATGACGAGGGAACTCCCGTTCTGGTCGCCGAGAAAGGCGGTGACGAGCTCCGGCTGTCGGGTGACTACATCGTCGTCGCTGCCGGTCGGGAGCCGAACTCGGCGTACGACGAGCTGGTGTTGGAGAACACGACCGTCGAACTCACCGACAACGGCTTTATGGCGGTCGACGATCAGCTCCGAACGACCGACGAGCATATTCTTGCCATTGGCGACGCTGCTGGCCCGCCGTATCTGGCCCACATCGCCTACCGGGACGGCAAGGTCGCCGCCGCGGTGGCTGCCGGCGAGGCGGCGAGCATCGACACCAACTGCATGCCGACGGTCATGTACACCGATCCCGAGGTGGCGGTGGTCGGCCTCTCCGAAGCCGAAGCCACAGAGCAGTACGACAACGTACTGGTCGGCCGGGTGCCGATGCACACGTCGGGTCGGGCACTCACGACCGACAAGACGGCGGGCTATCTCAAAGTCATCGCCGACGCCGACGAGCGGCTACTGGGCGTCCGTATCGTCGGCGCGCGAGCCTCTGATACGATCGCCGAGGCCACCCTCGCACTCGAGATGAACTGCTCGCTCGACGATCTGGCCTCGACGATGCACGCCCATCCGACGTTTCCCGAAACGCTCTCGGAGGCGGCCGAGGCCGCAAAAAACGAGTCGATCCACTGGCACTGAGCAGTCTGTGGGGCTACGCTCCAGTTGGTTTCAGCCACGGTCGACCACAGAGCGCATATAAAAACGGTCGTCGCGGTTGCTATCGAATCTCTTCGGCGATTTCGACGGCCTCGTCGACGTCACCCTCGACGATCACACCGGTCGTCGTCTCGTCGTTGGTCCAGAAGACGGTGGTTTCGTCCTCACGTTCGACGGCGGTCGCCTCCTCGTCGTCGACGGTCACGGTCGTTCCGTCCTCCATATCATCGAGATAGTTCGATGCACCGGTTGCGGTGATGATACTCACTGTTTGGTCATCAGCCGAGTACGCTTGAACGACGGCCTCGCCGTCGGCACTGCTGTACGAGCTGGCTTCTTCGAACTCACCGTCGTCGTACTCCGGCACGTCGAGGTCGGTTGACTCCTCGAGCTCATCGAACTCGTCGAACGTCTCGGTTTCGGTCACCTCGACGCGATCCTCTGGCGGCTCGAATGTACTGTCGTGGATGCTCTCGTCGAACGCTTGGTCGGTCACCTCGACGGTCGTCTCTGTGTCACCGTCGGTGACGCTCATCTGGAGCACGCGGTAGTCGTCGGTCGACACCCAGAGCGTCGACTCGACGTCCTCGTACTTCTCGTCGGCGTCGTCAGTCGGCGTCAGTTCGATGATGTATGCCTCCTCGCCGTCGATGTCGGTGGTCTCGACGAGTTCGGCCTCGACGTCTTCATCCGGTGCGAACTCGCCCGGGTGCTCGTACTCCTCGTGTTCCATGTCCGACGCGTACTCCTCGTGTTCTTTATCCGATGGAATCTCGCGTGCGAAGGCCGTGTCCTCGCCGACAGCCCAGAGGACCTCACCGTCCGAGCCGGTCTCGTAGGTCGAGTCCTCGGCCTCGACGACGAACCTAAACTTATCGGACTCGGCGAACGCGAAGTCGACGGTCGCCTCCGTGGTCTCGCTGTCGTTGGAAACAGTCACGTCTGCGGTTCCGGTCACGGTTTCGGCGTTCTCGTACCGCTCTTCGACGTTGTCGAGGACCTCGTCGCCGGATGGATCCTGGAGTTCGGCGACCGCCGGTAGCCCGACCGCCGCGCCAGCAGCCACCAGCCCGAGTACAACGACCGCCACGATGACGGCGACGCCACGATTCGAGTCGGATACTCTCATTATCAAACTATTGTGCTTGCAGCGTAAGTACATTACTCAGGGGAGACTGAATTAGCCGCTGACAGTCGACGCAGCCCACGACGCGGCGGCGAACGTTCATAGTTCGGGCCACCCAACAAGCGCTGTGAGCGAGACCGACCGCCCCCACCCAACTGAGGACACTGATGCAACAGTTGTCGTCGACGGCGTCAGCAAACAGTACACCGTCGGCAACACGGTCACGGCCCTCGATGACGTGAGCCTCGAACTCCCACGGGGCTCTTACACCGCGATCATGGGTCCCAGTGGCTCCGGTAAGAGCACACTCATGAATCTCATTGGCGGCCTCGATACGCCCTCTGAGGGCCACGTTACGCTCGACGGCCGGGACGTGTCGGCGGCCAGCGAGAACGACCGCGCCGCGATCCGAGGGACGGAGATCGGCTTCGTTTTTCAGACGTTCAACCTCATGCCGCGGCTCACCGCCGTCGAGAACGTCGCTCTCCCGCTCGTGTTCGACGGCTGGAAGCCCGAACCCCGCCGCGAGCGCGCCCACGAGTTGCTCGCCGAGGTCGGACTGGCCGACCGCACCGATCACCTCCCCTCGGAACTCAGCGGTGGCCAACGCCAGCGGGTCGCCATCGCCCGTGCGCTGGCTCCCGACCCCGCGCTCATCCTCGCCGACGAGCCGACTGGCAACGTCGACACCGACACCGGCGGGCGAATCTTGGATCTGTTCGACGAGCTGCACGCCGCTGGTAATACGCTGCTCGTGGTGACCCACGAACGCCACGTCGCCACCCGTGCCGACCGGATCGTCCACATCCGAGACGGCCGGATTCAGTCGATCGAGGACCTGACGGAGGCGAGCGGGGGAACGGACGACAGCGCGGCAGATAACGCGGAGGCGGTCGACTGATGGACGGCCGCGAGGGGGTTCGAATCGCCGTCCGGTCGGTCCGGGCCCACAAACTCCGGTCGGCGCTGACGGTGCTCGGCATCGTCATCGGCATCGCCTCGGTGATCACCTTCGCTACCTTTGGGGCCAGCGTCCAAGCCGAGATCGTCGGCGATATCAGCGACAGCAGCGCGGGCAACATCTACGTTTTCGGGACCCCTGAGGGCGAGCAGGGCTTCGACCAGGCACTCCAGCCGATCATCACCGAACACGACATCGACAGACTTCGGGAGATCGACGGCGTCGACGCGGTGCTTCCCCGAGGCATTATACAGGTCGAATCAGTGAGGCAGGGCAACGACACTCTCGCCAGCCAGCAGGTGACGGCGACGACGCCCGCCAGCATCACCGACGACTCGCTCGTTTCGGGCCGCGCGTTCGACTCCGGCGAAAACGAGGTCGTCGTCAACGAGCGAATGGCCGACTCCTTTTCGGAGAACTTCACTGCGGGGTCGACGCTGACGATGGTTCTGGCCGACGGCGAGGAGCGAACCGTCACCGTCGTCGGCATCGTCGACGGGACGCGCGGCGAACTCCCGGTCAACGACTTCGCCCGCCAGCCGCAGATCTACGCCCCCGTCGATCCCTTCTACGAGTCGGTCGTCGAGAGTCCAAACACGGGGGTACGACAGCAAGCCTATCCGCAGGTGACCGTCGTCGCCGATCCTCGCGAGATCCCCGGGACGAAGACCGCCATCGAGGCCTACCTCTCGGGGGACTCGGATGCCCGCCAGCTGTCGGCAGACGACACTGAGTTGGTCGCCCAGTCGGGCAGCGACTTCGTCGACTCGATTAGCGACGTAATCGAGCAGATCACCCGCTTCGTGACCGGGATCGGCGTTATCTCGCTGGTCGTCGGGGCCATCGGCATCGCCAACGTGATGCTGGTTAGCGTCACCGAACGGACCCGTGAGATCGGGATTATGAAAGCCGTCGGCGCGCGGAACCGCGACGTGATGGGGGTGTTCCTCGTCGAGGCCGCGCTGCTCGGCACGCTTGGCTCGATTCTCGGTGTTCCGCTGGGTATCCTCGTGGGGTTCGGGGCAACGCGATACGCCGAAGTGACCTTCGCGCTGGCTCCGGGCTGGATGGCGCTGGCGGTCATCGTCGGCATCGTCGTCGGTGTCGTCGCTGGGCTGTATCCGGCGTGGCGCGCGGCTCGTGTCGACCCTATCGACGCCTTGCGCCACGAGTGAGACTGCTGTCTCACGATCTAACTGGTGAACCGACCACAATCGGTATGGTTCCAGCCCGCCGAGACAGACTGTGAACGAGTTGGTCGACTGGCTTCGGGCTCGCCCCTATTACGACGGCCAGATCGCTGCCCACCGCACCCTCCCGCCCCGCGACTCTACGACCACCGACATCCCGCTCGAACCGCGGCTCGAATCGGCGCTCGCCGACCGCGGTGTCGACTCCCTTTATAAACACCAGGCCGAGGCTATCGAAGCGATCCGCGATGGCGAGAACGTCGTTGTCGCCACCGAGACTGCCAGCGGCAAGAGCCTGGCCTACACCGTCCCGGCGTTCGAGCGAGCGATGGATCACGGTGGCCGTACTCTCTACCTCGGCCCCCAAAACGCTCTCATCGCCGACCAGCAGGAATCGCTCACGGATCTTTCTCACGCCCTTGGCTTCGGGAGTCGCGTCTCGGTCGACCAGTACACCGGTCGGCTCTCGAAAACCGAAAAACGGGCTGTTCGCGACCGGATGCCGACGGTCCTGCTTTCGAACCCCGATATGCTCCACTACGCGCTGTTGCCCTATGCCGACCGGCTCTGGGACTGGTTTTTCAAGTCGCTCGAACTTGTCGTGATCGACGAAGTCCACAGCTACCGCGGCGTCTTCGGCACCCAGGTCGCGCTCGTCCTTCGTCGGCTTAACCGCATTTGTGAGCGCTACGACGCCGATCCGCAGTTCGTCTGCTGTTCGGCGACGATTGGGAACCCAATCGAACACGCCTCCAGGATCACCGGCCGCGAGGAATCCTCGTACCGGCTGGTCGACGACGACGCCAGTGCCCGCGGGCCACGCCACTGGCTGCTGTGGAACCCACCCGAGTACGACGACGGCTGGCAGTCACGGGGCTCGGGTCGACGCCGGTCGAGCCACACGGAGTCGAAACAGCTGTTCGTCGACCTCGTCTCGCGTGGCTCTCAGACGCTCGCCTTCACTCGTGCTCGACAAGCCGCCGAGCAGTACGCCACCGAGAGCGCACAGGAACTCCGCGAACGCGGCGAGAACGACCTCGCAGGCAAGGTTCGCGCCTACCAGGCCGCGCTCAAACACGGGACTCGTCGGGAGATAGAGGCCGACCTCCAGTCGGGCGACCTTCGGGGGATCTGGAGCACGAACGCCCTCGAACTCGGCGTCGACGTCGGCGGGCTCGACGCGGTCATTCTCGACGGCTACCCCGGCACCCGGATGTCGGCCAGCCAGCAGGCCGGGCGGGCGGGCCGCGGCACCGATCCCGCGCTGGTCGCCTTCGTCGGCGGCGAGGACCAGTTGGATCAGTACCTGATGAAACATCCCGACGAGTTTTTCGAGGCCGACCCCGAACGCGCCGTTTCGGACCCCGAGAACCGCGAACTCCTGCCGGACCACGTCGCCAGCGCGGCGATCGAAAACTGGCTGTCGACCGACGACGAACGGCACTTCGGCGGCGCGTTTCCCGATATCGTCGCGCAGCTGGAACGCGAGGGTCGACTCGAACGCCGCCAGACGAACGGGGGGATTCGGTGGACCTACAGCGGCGACGGCAGCCCCCAACACGAGATGAGCCTGCGGACCGTTGGCGATCGGGAGGTCGACCTGCTCGATGCCCGCTCGAACGACGTGATCGCCACCCTTGGTTTCGACGATGCCCTGCGTGACGCCCACCGCGGAGCCGTCTATCACCAGCAGGGCCAAACGTACGAGGTCAGCACCCTCGATCTAGACCGCGACGTGGCCGAACTCCAGCCGTCGTGGGCCGACTACTACACGCAAGTCCTCTCGGACAAATCGATCGTCGTTAACGAGGATCTCTCTGAAAAGGCACTGCCGTACGACGCAGGCGACGAGCGGTCGACGGTCCACTTCGCTGATGTCACGATGACCGAGCGAATCACCGGCTTCCAGCGAAAAGACCGCAAGACGGGTGATACGATCGGCGAGGAGGACCTCGATCTCCCGGAGACGACCCTTCGGACGAAGGCACTGTACTTCACGGTTCCACCCGCGGTCGAGGCCGACCTTCGCGCCGATCACACCGACGACGAATTTAATGGGGCCATCCACGCCGCCGAACACGGCATGATCTCTCTGTTTCCCTTCATGCTGCTTTGCGATCGTGGCGATATCGGTGGGATTTCGACGCCCTACCATCCCCACACCGAGCGGGCGACCGTGTTTATATACGACGGCTACCCCGGCGGCGTCGGCCTCACCGAGGCGGGCTTTTCGATCGTCGACGAACTCATGACGCGGACGGCCGACCTCATTTCGGACTGCGACTGCGCTGACGGCTGTCCGGCCTGCGTCCAATCCCCGCAGTGCGGCAACGGCAACGAGCCGCTGACGAAAGCGCCCGCAGTGACACTTCTACATAGGCTGGCCGATGCCGATCAGGACTCGAACGGCTCGTCGAGATAGATCTCGTCAAGGTCGACGACCGCTATGGGGTCGGCGCGGCCTTCTGGAGTGCGGTTTCGGCGATGTTGCCGCCGTAGTCGGCGGTTCGCGACACCGAGTCAACGATGAGTCCGACCAACTGGGCACGTGCCGGGTCGAGTTCACGGAGCAGCTCGTCGATACCGCGAGCGGTCGCGTCGACGTCTCGAACCCGTTTTCTGACGTCGTTTGCGAGTCGCGTCGCTTCCTCGCTGTCGTCGGTAAACAGCGCGTCCATCCCGCCGTCGATGACGGTGACGACCTCGGCGTGGAGCTCGTCGAGGGCATCCAGAACTTCCTCGGGAACCTCGCGTTCGATGTTGAGTGTGAGATGGGCGATCTTGGTCGCGTGGTCGCCGATCCGTTCGAGCTGGCGGGCGCTCGAATGGTAGTCGAAACAGACCTCTCGTGGAAGTCCGAGCTCCTCGCTGGCCTTCGGGGTGCGGAGGGTGGCCCGAAAGATCCGCGAGACGACCATCCACAGCCGGTCGACGTCGTCGTCGCGCTGGATGATGTCGGCGGCGAGATCGCGGTCGAGCTCCCGCAGTGCCAGGAGGGCGTCTTCGAGCATCGATGAGGCAATGAGTCGCATACGGGTGACGGCGTTGTGGATCGAAAGCTCCGAGGAGTCAAGCAGATCCCGGATCACGATCTCGGTTTTGGTCTCTTCGAGGACTTCGAGGCCAACGAGACTCTGGGTCGCCTCGCGGATCGTCCGGCGCTGGTCGTTGGTGATCCGGCCGCTTTCGAGTGTGATGATGTCGAAGCCGCTGACGTACATCGTCGTTACCGCGCGAATCAACTCGGTCCCCTCCAGCGAGGTGATATCGAGCGTTCCCTCGGTTCGTTCGTCGCCACCGGCGGGCGTCATGAACAACGAGTCACCCTCGGGGTAGAACTCGACAGTGCTTCCGGCGCTCACCCCGTTGTCGTTGGCCCACGTCTTGGGAATCGAGACGGTGTACGTCGACCCACCTGTCACTTGGACTTTCCGCGTCTCCATACTGAACTATCACGAGAGATACGTGATAAAGGTACCCATATATGTAGTTACAGTTGTGTCAACATAGTCTCGTATCAAGCCACAGAACGGGTTCAGAGCCAATCTATGTGTGTTTTACTGTAATAGTTGTCGTATGATAAACCGTGTCATATACAATACTATATAGTTTTATGAGAGGTATATTTTCGCGTATTCTCGGATTGGTTTCGACTCAGGAGTCGACCATCCAGCTGGTCGATCACTTGGGGTCGACGAGACGGTGTCGCGTGTTCACCGTCACGGAAGCGAGAACAGCCTTATAAATACGTCTCCAAAATCCACACTCACAAAAATCACAGCCACAAAACCCACCAGTCGTCGTCGACCGATCAGCCGAATTTGCCGGTGATGTAGTCTTCGACCCGCTGGTTGTCGGGGTTCTCGAAGATGTCCTTGGTGTCGCCGTACTCGACGAGTTCGCCGCCGGTGAGGAACACGGCGGTTTTGTCGGAGATGCGAGCGGCCTGCTGCATGTTGTGGGTAACGATAATGACCGTGTACTCTTCGGCGAGATCGGCGATCAGGTCCTCGATCTTCGAAGTCGCCACGGGGTCGAGCGCCGAGGCGGGTTCGTCCATCAAAATCACGTCTGGATCGGGTGCAATCGCCCGAGCGATACAGAGTCGCTGCTGTTGGCCGCCCGAGAGTTCGAGGCCGGATTCGTCGAGTCTGCCCTCGACTTCTTCGAGCAGGGCGGCTCGTTCGAGCGCTCGATGTACTTTTTCGTCAGTGACTGCTTTGTCCTGGACTTCGAGGCCGAATGCGACGTTGTCGTAGATGCTTTTCGGGAAGGGGTTGGGCTGTTGAAACACCATGCCGATCTTTCGCCGCAAGGCGACCGGATCGACGTCGTCGTCGTAGATGTTTTTCTCCTCGAAGCGAACGTCACCGTCGACGTGTGCGATATCAATGAGATCGTTCATCCGGTTGAGACACCGGAGGAACGTGGATTTGCCACAGCCCGAGGGGCCAATGAGTGCCGTCACGCGGCGTTCGGGAACCTCTATCGAAACCGACTGGAGTGCCTGCTCGTCGCCGTAGTACACGTCGAGATCACGCGTTTGGATGGCTGTTTCGGCCGCTCGCGTCCGTTCGTCGTCATCGTCCGAGACCGTGAACGACGACGACACGTCGACGAGTTTCTCCGTCTCGTTTTCGGCTTGTGTTTGGGTAGCATCATCGGTCGACGACGAGACGCCGCCGTCGGTTTCGATTCGCCTCGCGGGTCGGTCCGTCGGACTGTCAGTAGGGTTCATGAGTATCAGGTTCGTTGTGAGCGGTTTCGCAGCACGATCGCCGCGGCGTTCATCGTCAACAGCACGACCAGCAGCGTCACGACACCCGCCGCAAGCACACCGTAGCGGAACTCGGTCGAGACCTGTGTGGACCATGAGAAGATCTGCCTCGGCATCGCCCCGGTCCGGCTGAAAAACGAGTCCGGCGAGATGCGAACGGTCGAGGCGACACTGATCATCAGCAGTGGCGCGGTCTCGCCGATTGCCCGACCGAGCGCGAGGATCGTCCCGGTGAAGATCCCGGCCAGCGATTCGGGTAGCACGACGTTTCTGACCGTCTGCCACTTGGTCGCGCCCATCGCATAGGAGGCCTGTCGACGCGAGTCGGGCACCGCCCGAATCGCCTCCTGGGTCGAGATGATGACGATTGGGAGGATCAACAGGCCGACCGTAAAGCCAGCAACGACAGCGGTCCCGCGGCCCATCCCGATGAGGTTGATAAAGATCGCCAACCCGAGCACACCGTAGACGATCGACGGAACGCCGGCGAGGTTAGCGATGTTGACTTGAATCAGCTCGACGACTTTTCCGAAGCGACCCTGTGTGCTGGCGTACTCCTCGAGATACATGGCCGCACCGATTCCCACCGGGAACGCTGATAGCACGATCACGATGAGGATCAACACCGAACCGACGAGCGTCGGATAGATCCCGGCTTCGTACGGGTCGGTGCTGTGCGGGCTCGTCAGGAACTGCATGTTGAGCCACGCATCGGGGCCAGCGAAGCCGAGCAGGTCGGCCGCAGTCAGCCCGACGAAAATACCGGCGACGACGACCACGGGGAAGGCGAGCCCCGAGAGGCCCTTGTCGTTTCGGGCGACGTGGTCGACGTAGACGACGAGCGCGCCGACGATTGGCGTGATGAAGACGAACCAGGCTGTCGGATCGATCCCGACCAGTGGGCCGACACCCAACCCGGCGAGGCCACCGACGGCGGTGATTCCCGCGGCGATCGCACCGTCACGGTCGGCCTCTCGGACGGCTCGAACGCGCCACCCGACGACCGCCGCGATTGGCAGGACGAACGCGGCAATCAGCGAAATCAGATCGTTCGGTAACACCGGCAGCATGAACAGGAGGTCCCCGAGGCTTGGGACAACCGACGGCACTCCGACGACTACGAGCAGTGGTACGAGAACAGAGACAGCGGCTCGTTCGATGGCGGCGTCATGTCGCAGCCGCGAGTGGGCCGCAACGATGCCAGCCGCAACGACAATAGAGACGGTCAGAACGAACCACTCGCGTGGCGAGACGATATGGCTAAACAGCAGCCAGAGACCGCCGGAGACAAGCCCGACGAGCACGGGCAGCCCGAGCGCCGTGTAGGCGACCTGTCCGGCCGACCGATCCCGTCGATAGTAGTAGCCCGCCAGCAGGACAATAGGGGCGACGACGGTCAGACCCATCGTTGCGAGCCATCCCGGATCGGCCGACAGCGGGTTGAACGCGTCGTTGGCGACGTACAGCAGGAAGACGAGCATCAGCGCCAGCGTGACCACGGTCGCCCCGAGACAGGTCCATTTAAAAACCCGGCCGCGGAGTCGACCGACCATCTCCGAGGAGCCAAACCACGTCTCTGTGGCCGGTGTTTCGCTGGCCATTATCGGCTCACCTCACTGTGCTGTCGAACGTGTTGGTCGTTCATTGGTACACCTCACGGTAGCGGGCAGCGATGCGGTTGCTTGCGAGATTCATCAGAAACGTGATTGCGAACAGCGTCAGGCCGATAGCGAACATACTGTAGTATTCTGGTGAGCCACCGGTGGCGTCACTCGTGACGGCGTTGACCATCGCAGCGGTCATCGTCCGGCCCGACTCGGTCAAACTCCCGAACGGATTGGCCGGATCAAACAGATTCGTCTGAAGCCCACCGGCCATGACGACGATCATCGTCTCGCCGATCGCTCGCGAAAGCGCGAGAATGTACGACGAAAAAACCCCCGAGACGGCCGCCGGAATGACGATCCGCGTCGACACTTCGTACTTGGTCGCACCGAGTCCGTAGCCCGCCTGTCGGAGCGAGTCGGGCACCGCGCTCATCGCGTCTTCGGAGAGCGACGAGACCATCGGGACGATGAGGATGCCGACCATGATCGACGCACTGAGGAGATTAAAGCTCCCGAGCGGGAGGCCCAGATCACGAAGCCACGGCGTCAGGTACACCAAGGCGAGATAGCCGTAGACGACCGTCGGGATGCCCGCGAGGATTTCGAGGGCGGGTTTGATCACCGAGCGCATCTTCGGGCTGGCGTACTCCGAGAGGTAGACTGCCGCCGCCGTCCCGATTGGGATCGCCACCAGTGCGGAGACGACGGTGACGATCAGCGTCGAACTCACCAGCGGCCAGACGCCGTACATCCCGCTTCTCGGTTCCCATTCGAGTTCTGTTAGAAACCCGACGACCGACGTTTCTTCGAACCCGAAGAACGTGATCGTGTCGTAGGCAAGCGTAAACAGAATGCTTGCGGTCACAAATATGGTCAGTGCGGCACAAGAAAACAACAACACACCGACCAGCTTTTCTTTGACATCGCGGTCGGTCGCCCCGCGCGTCAACGCTGATTCGCCATTCATTGGTGATTCATAGATTCTGTGTGGTAGGCTTAATTCATTCGTGATTCGACAGCGGGGTTCACAACGGACGCAAGCCGATTAGGCGTACTCTTCGAGCTCTGAGAGGTTGTCGTCGACTTGTTCTTGATTCGACTGAACGTAGCCGATCTCATCGGCAATGAAGTCCGCACTGGAGTTTTCGAGGTAGTACTCGGTGAAGTTGTACACCTGTTCTTTCTCCGACAACGAGTCTGCGCTCGCGTAAATGAACAGCGGCCGGGCCATCGGGTAGCTGCCCTCAGAGGCGGCCTCCAGGCTCGGTTCAGTAGGCTCGTCATCCTCGCTTTCGGCGATCGCGAGCGCCTTGAGGTCGTCTTCGTTTTCCTGGTAGTACGCATAGCCGAAGTAACCGATCGAATACTCGTTGTTCGAGATTCCCGTGACAATCGTGTTGTCGTCTTCGGTCGGCTCGTAGTCGCCGCGGTGGTTTCCAGATTCGCCGATGACGTTCTCGGTGAACCAGTCGAACGTTCCCGAAGTGTCGTCGGGGCCGAACAGTTCGAACTCCTCGTCGGGCCACTCGGAGTTGACGTCGGCCCACGTCTCGGCGCGGTCGTCGTCGCCGGTCCAGATCTGGGCCAGCTCGTCGAACGTCATGCTGTCGACCCAGTCGTTGTCGGGGCTAACCGCCATCACGACCGCGTCACCCGCGATCTCGAACTCGACGGGTTCGATATCGTTTCCGTCACAGTCTTCGATCTCTTCGTCCTGAATCGGACGGGAGGCACCGTTGATGTCCGAATCGCCGGGGCAGAAGTCGTTGGCGAAGCCGCCACCGCTGCCGGTCGAGTCGGCCGAAACGCTGACGCCATCGTTTTCATCCATATACCGCTCGGCCATCTCGTCGGAGATGGGGTAGACTGTACTCGAGCCAGTGACGATGACTTCCTCGACCCCATCGTCGTCGTCGGAGCCGGTGCTGGTACATCCGGCGATACCAACGGCACCGACCGAGCCAGCGCCGACAAGGAACTTACGTCGTGATACTGAACCGAGAGAACGGCTGTGGTCCTTTCCTGCCATCACTCCACTGTTTGGATACGGAACTAAAATACGATGCTATGAGTAGTATATACCCTCACAAGAACAATATAGAACTATATATTTTATTTATATTTTACGTGGACTCAGACCATCGAACCTATTGTCGACTCCATACACCACAGTAGTCCACTTAGCAGCCCCTTTAGTGGGCCTTGCGGTAGTGATTCTCGACGAACAGGTGCCCGTTCGTATTGACTGCCGAACGTCGCGGCGAGCGCTCATCCTCACCACAGAGATCACGTATGGAAACCCAACAGTCCGACTCACTCATCACGGGGGGCTTGGCGAGTAGTGCCACTGGCCACCCCAGCGTCGCTAACAACACAGGACGGTCGTCGACCGGTCTCGACGTGCTCTCAATGCGTCTCGAACACCCTAGTACGGGTGTCTGCGGGTAGATGTCCCGCAGCGAGTACACCGAGCAACTGACCTGGCTCACCACCGAAATCGTCCTCCTGGGCGAACTGGTCGTCGACCGCTACGACAACGCCTGTAGAGCCGCCGCGACCGGCGACCGCTGGCTCGCCGAGTCGGTGGTCTCCGGAGACGATGAGATCAACGAGCGGTATCTCGAACTCGAAGCCCAGTGTACCGATCTGATCGCGCTCCAACAACCGGTTGCGGGCGACCTGCGGCTCGTTACGGCCTCGTTCAAGATCCTCACTGCTCTCGAACGAATCGGTGATCTCGCCACGAACCTCGCCGCCCACACCCGCCCTGGACACCAGGGAATTCATCCCGCCGTCGATATCGCGGCCCTCGGCGGGCAGGCCGGTGAGATGGTCGAAGCATCGATCAAAGCCTACGAGTCGACCGATCCCGAGGCGTGCCGGGCGGTCGCCGCCCGCGACGACGCGCTCGATGCGGACTGCGAGCGGACCACCGAGCGGATCATTCGGTCGCTTCTGACCGACGACGCGGCGGTCCCCGGCGGCCGCGAGGCCGCCAGCACGGCCGCTTCTCGTGGCTTGCTGACGGTTCGGGACATCGAACGCGTCGGCGACCACGCGGTCAACATCGCCGCGCGGAGTTTATATATGGTCGACGGCGACGATGGGCTGCTCTACTGAGAGTCCGAGCCTGTCACCAGCATCCGCGCGAGCGGCGCGAGCGCGGTTCCCCGAGGGCGAGGCCGAAGGCCAAGCCGTCCGCGTTTTTCATCGAAGTGTTTGCGCCGAGTGGTTCGCCGGGGCGAACCCGAGGCGGAAAAAGTTCGGCGCTTGCAGTCTTGCACTCAAGCGATATTTGATTTATGAGTGACATCCTCCCCGTCGTAAACGACTGTCTCTTACCCATAATTCAGTGACAGAATCTAAAACTAACTAAATAAGGTCTGAAAATAAATAATTGGTCAAAATTAGTATATTATTCCGACGGCCTCCGATAGGACTGGATTATACTCAGAAGTCTACCAATGAAATAATAGAATCAAATCCATTCTACGGTGGATGTCGCTGAATGAGCGGCCAGCGCTCATTCAGCACCAAGTTCGTAACCCTCTGCCCACATGCGAAGCTTTTGCAGTCCCTTCCACATCGTCTGCCAGCCTGGCGGTGGATCCGATCCACGGTCTAAGTATCCACCAAGTTTCGCTACGTGTATTGCATACGCTTTACCGTTCTTCCCGCTCAGTTCTGGAAATTTCGTTTCCAGAACTGCGCGTT